>CAZWGW010000673.1:0-4423 GCA_964633565.1 uncultured Planctomycetaceae bacterium | reverse complement strand
TTCAAAACTGCCTTGGCGCTGTTCGATCCTGCAACACAAGGTGTTGCCCTGTAAAGACTTGTTTCAACGGAATTGCACCCTGACGATTGACGTCGTGCTGACCGTGGGATAGGATCTGACGCTGTGACTGCTGACGACCGGCTGTCGCAATTGACGCTGGTGACGTTCGGCTGTCGATGACTTCGGGTTGTGAAAGCCCCACGCGGTGTGCGCCGCGCGGGGCTTTTTTTGTTTGGTCGGGCGCTGGCTTTCACCGGAGGTGAATGAATGTTCTGCCGTCACTCATGGTTTCGCCAGAGATTTCGCGTTTTGCCCGCGGCGCTGGCGACGACGGTCTTCGTGTGTGGCGCCGTAATGGTGCTGTGCCTGTCGCCGGCATCGCAACCGGCTCGCGCGGCACAGAAATCGAAACGGAAGCCAAAACCCAGGCCAGCGGCGCGGTCGCCGTACACAGTGCTCGGCTACAACGAACTCGGCATGCACTGCATGAACCAGGATTTCTCGGAGATCTGCATCCTGCCGCCGTTCAACACGCTGCGGGCCGAGGTGATCGACCGCAGTCGCGAGGAGCCGCACATCGTTGAGGAAGGCGTGACGGTGCGGTATTCGATCCCGGGCAACACGACTTCGTCGAACAAGACCAACTTCTGGGACTTCGCACCGGACCTGTTCGGAGTCAACCTGCCGGCGGACGTCGGCCTCACCGGCAATACGCTGGTCGGCACCATGGTCCCGACCGGGAACAACGACTGGAACGCGACCGGGATTCCGATCACGCCCCTGAACGACAGATTTGAGAACAATCCCTTCCCGCTGTCGCAGATTACGGTGCAGGACAAGCGCGGGAAGACGCTGGCGGAGACCGTGGCGGTCGTGCCGGTGTCGTGGGAAATCAATTGCGACCTCTGTCACGATACTCCCGGCGTCAGCGTGGCAACGGACATTCTGCGCAAGCACGACGCGCTGCACGGGACGAACCTGGAGTTCAACAAACCGGTGCTCTGCGCCGGCTGCCATGCCGATCCCGCGCTGGGGTCGGCGGGGGCCCCGAACGTGTCGACATTCTCGCACGCCATGCACGGCGCGCATGCCGGCCGGATGTCCGCGCTGCCCGATCTGCAGAACAAATGCTACGCCTGTCACCCGGGCGTGCAAACGGAATGTCAGCGAGACGTCCACCTGGCGGCCGATATCACGTGCGTCGACTGCCACGGGGATATGGCGGCCGTCGGCGATGTGAATCGAATCCCCTGGGTTGACGAGCCGACCTGCGCGCAGTGCCACGAGCAGCGGAAGCCGCAATTCGATTTCGAGGAGCCGGGCAAGCTGTTCAAGGAGTCGAAAGGCCACGGCGGCATCCATTGCGCCGCCTGTCACGGTCCGCAGCACGCGACCACGCCGACGGTGACCGCGGCGGACAACGCGCAGGCCCTGCTGCAGCAGGGCAGGACCGGGGTGATCAACGATTGCACCGTCTGCCACTCCCGGAAGCCGGAAGACGACTTCTTCCACAGCCGCGAGGACTGATGGCTGAGGACACCGGGGACGAGGAAGCCCTGCCGGCGCGGTCACCGTTGCGCTGCGACCGGCCCCGGCAATTCCCGTCTCCGGTTTCTACACCTGCAGCGCACCCTGCTGCCGGTGCAGGAACCACCGGTCAATCACGACCCGCCGCGCGAACGACCGGCTGACCAGCAGCCGCGCCGCCACGAACTGCAGCCAACTTGGCGGGAGCCACTGGGCTGCGCCCGCCGTTCGCGGACGGCCGAAACGTGCCCGCACCCGGTCGGCGTAGGGTTGCAGGTTGGCGGATGAGTACTTCCCGCCGGCCGCGGCAATCACCTCCGCCGCGATCAATCCCGACTCGACCGCCGGCCGGATCCCCTCGCCGCTCTGCGGGTACGCCAGCCCGGCCGCGTCGCCGATCAGCAGGACGCCGTCGTCCGCCAGCTTCGGCTCCACGCGCTCGTAAAGCTGGTAGGCGTGGCCGTGAAACTTCTGCGGGATGTCACACGTCACCGAACCGGTCGAGTGCAGAAACTGACAGAACCCGGCGACGTGCTCCGACAGCCGCTCGGGGTCGGTCCGTCCCAGGCCGATGTTCAGGAACCGCCCTTTGCGAAAGCACCAGCCGTAGCCCTTGAGGTCGGTGCAGAAATAAAGTTCCGGAACTTCAGGTTGGGCGCTGCAGCGGGACAGTTCATCGTCGGTCGCTTCGAATTCGATCTCCTGCGCGGCGACGACCGAGGAACCCTCAATCTCGCGCGCGCCGAGCTGCCGCGCGACGGGGCAGAAGTGGCCGCCAGCGCCGATGACGAGCGAGGTTTCGATTTCGCCGTTGACGAGCCAGGTTGCGGACGAGTTCAGCGGGCTGACGCCCGCCGCTCGCCGGGCCATCGTCTTGAACGGCGTGCCGAGCAGCGTCCGCACGCCGCTCCGCTGCAGCAGGTAGTGATCGAACTCGCAGCGGCGGATGCCGAAACTGACAGGGTGATCGTAGTGCGTATCGACGGTCTTGCCGCCGATCAGGCCGGTGCGGAACCCGGTGATCGGCTGCAGCGTCCGCTCCCGAGCATAGTCCTCAAGGTCCAACCCGAGCACTTCGACGACCTCGGGCGTCACCCAGCCGGCGCAGGTCTTGTCCCGGGGGAACGATTTACGGTCGAGCAGGAGCACGTCCAGCCCCGCCTGCCGCAGCTTCCAGCCGCAGGTCGAACCGGCCGGTCCGCCGCCGATGATGAGGACGTCGCAGGAGGGCATGGGGAGGTCGATTGGTGGTTTGGTCGATTGGTGGCTTGGTGGAACGGTCGCTCGACACCAAGCGACCAAGCGACCAAACTACTGCGGACGCCCGCCATCCCGCGCCTGCTCCCACTCCGTCCCGCGTTCGGCGTTATCTCCCTCCAGGTACTGATACGCCCGCGTCCAGGGCACGGCATTGCTGCGCCCCGGCGCGAACAGCACCTGAAAGAGCTGCAGCGAGCCGGTCTCAAAGGCCACCATCGACGACGCCAGATACAGCCGCCACATCCGCACGAACCGCTCGTCAAACAGGTCCCGCACGACGTCGACGTGTTCCTCGTACCGCTCCAGCCAGTGCCTGAGCGTGACGGCGTAATGCAGGCGAATGTTCTCCAGGTCCAGCACCGACAGGTTGCGGTGCTCGAAGATCTCCATCATCTCGCGGATCGTCGGCGGCTGTGCGCCGGGGAAGATCCGCCGCTCCGTCCAGACGTTGAGCGGTTCCGGATAATTGCGGCCGATGCTGTGGATCAGGCCGCGGCCGTCGGCCGCGAGGCAACGGTCGATCACTTCCCCCAGTTGCCGGTAGTTGTCCAGCCCCACGTGTTCCAGCATGCCGATCGAGACGAAGGCGTCGCACTTGCCGGAGATGCTGCGCCAGTCGTCCTGGACGAACTCGACCCGGTCGTCGAGGTCCTCACGCCGCGCCGCCTCACGGGCGTAGATGATCTGCTCCTGTGAAATGTTGAAGGCGCGGACCGTCACGCCGTAGTGCCGCGCCATGTGCAGGGCGAACCCGCCCCAGCCGCAGCCCGCTTCGATCACGGTCTCCCCGGGCCGGAGCTGGAGCTTGCGGCAGACGTGGTCCATCTTGGCGACCTGCGCTTCTTCCAGCGTCATCCGCGGATCGCGGTAGTATGCGCAGGTGTAGAGCATCCGCTCGTCGAGCCACAGCTTGTAGAAATCGTTGCCGATGTCGTAGTGCTGGTGGATGTTCTCGCGCGAGCCGTGCAGCGTATTGCGATGGCCGCCGTTCCGGCGGAACAGTCCGCGCCGGCCGAGTCGCGGCCGCTGCGGACCGACCAGGCGCGACTGCACGAGCCGCAGCAGGTCGACGAGGCCTCCTTCGATCTCCAGCGTCCCCTCGGAATACGCCTCGCCGAACTGCAGCAGGGGATTGACGGCCAGCCGCCACAGCGTCGCGCGATCGGCGACGCGCAGGCGGACCTCTGGAACTCCGTCTCCGGCGGCGATTTCACGTCCGTCCCAGAGCGAGAGGGCCACGCGCGGGTTCCCCAATCGCTGCAGCAGGCGCCGCAACAGTTGCCGCTCGACGCCAAAACTTCCGCTTTGACGCTGCTCCGGAAGTTGCGGCGCGGGCACCGCGACCAGTCCCGCGCGGCGGGTGGACCGTGGTGCTCGATCGGACTCTGTCTCTTCGGCTGCGGGAGCATTCGCAGGCGGAGAATGTTCCATGTGACCCTCCGACGACGGGGTGCGCAACGACACGGCCGGACATGTGAATCACAGATTGACATACCGCGCGTCCGTCTTCAAGCGTGCGACGTCCACTCACCGTGCGCGCCGCCGTCCACGTACCGCCGAGGTCACCGGAATCGACTATTCCAGACAGCAGGGACAGACCTCGGGCACAAACACGGTCAAGGTTGCCGAATACTTC
>CAZWGW010000672.1:0-4426 GCA_964633565.1 uncultured Planctomycetaceae bacterium | reverse complement strand
CGTACCCGCACGTCCGGTGCTGCTCAGCACCGATCTTCAGCCGCGGCAGCACCTTCAGCCGGGGGCGCGTGCAACCGTGTGCGGCCAGCACGCGGCGGAACTCGTCCAGGATGGAGTCGTCGTCGCGCTCGTCCCAGGTCCGCGTCATCGTGATGATCGGCAGGAATCCGTGCTCCACGAGCAGCCCGACCCCCTGCATCGCTCGCTCGAACGTCCGCGCGCCGCGGATCGGGTCGTTCATCGCCGGAGTCGGCCCGTCGATCGACACGCGGAACTCCAGACTGTAGAGCGACCGCTCCTCCGCCGCGCGCAGCCGCGTGAGCCAGTCCGGTTTGAGCACCGTGCCGTTCGTGAGTACGGTCGCCGGGCCGTATTCCAGCGTCCGTTCCAGGATCGGCACGATCTCGCGGTTGAGGAACGGCTCGCCGCCCGTGAAGTAATACTCCTTGACGCCGTGCGCGACGGACTCTTCCAGCATCCGCTCGACCGTCGCCAGCGACAGGTACCCGAACGTATCGTTCTTCGGGCTGCAACTGATGAAGCAGTGCGTACACTCCAGGTTGCACAGCGTGCCGGAGACCTGGAACCAGAGTTCGTCAAGCGATGAGAGTTGAACGACGGGGGTGTCGGGCGTCACTTGTCGATGCTCACCGGCGAGCGGCGGGCGTCAGCCCGCTGGATGTGCGTGCCCCGCACCAACCACTCATTTCTCGTCGCAGATTATCTAGCTGTTGTCATCAGCGCGTCCCGCGGACGCGGCCGAACAGGCGCGCCACCGGACACTTAAAGCCCGGCAACTCGGGACCGCCCGTCATGATCTCACCCGCCGCATACAGTCGCGGCTCGGCATCGGCACGGTACACCGTCACCGTGCGAAACTCCGGATCGGCCACCCACACCTGGCAAACCCCGGCCGCCAACAGAATGCGAATCCGTTCGCTCACGTCCTCGTCCTCGTGCGTGTCGGAGGGAGAGAGCGCCTCCACGGCGACCACGGGGGGACCGTCGTAGAACTTCGCCCCCTCAGGCAGTTCGACGAATTCGATTCCCTCAACGTACGCCACATCCAAACCGACGATGGTTTCGGGTTCCGTCAGGATCCGGCAGCGCACTTCGCCGCTTGCGACCTCGCCTTCCCGTTCCGGATGCTCGTCAAGCCAATTGATCAATTCGTGGCCAGTGCGAGCGATCGTTGTGGAATGCCGCGGCCCACGTGTGGTCATCAGACGCTCCCGGATTTCGCCACGAATCAGTTCGAGCGATACGCCCTCGGGGGCCGCGGCCTCGAGTTCGAGAAACTCCGCAGCGGTGATCGGGCCTGTTTCGACAGCACTGGCCATGTTCGTTCTCAAGCTGCTTCTGTGAGTCGCGCTCAATTCTACCGGGATTGTTATGAGATTTCGACGGGAGTTCCCCTTCGTCTGCAGCTCAGGCGGCCGATCCCCCCTCGATCAACCGAAACACGCCCACAATCTGCCGCAGCCCCACCTGCAGCAGAAAGTTTGAATTCCGCCCGTAGCTCTTCGCACCGAGGATGAAGAAGTCCGGCTCCGGGTTGCGCAACGACTCCGCCCCGTGCGACGTCTGCGCCAGGCAGTCGGCCGACGTCTCCCCCAGCAGCTTCGCCGCCAGCTTCATCGGCCCCTGCGTGGCGTAGCACTCGTGGACCTGCAGCTCCTCGTAGAGCGACCGGTCCGGGCGATAGCCGACGTTGGCGATGATGTGGTCCACCTCGAGCGCTTCCGTCTCCCCCGAATCGGACTGCAGCGCCACCGACCACCGCACCGGGTCCTGTCCGCGGTCCTCCGTCAGCCCGATCCGTCGTACGCAGCAACCAGGCTTCCACACGACCGGCGGACGACCTGCCGTGGCCAACGCATTCGCTTGCGAGGCGAGGCGATCCCGCTCGCGCAACGGATCATCCGGCAGGCGCGCCATCGGCGCTCCCCCGCGCCGCCGCGTTGCCCAGATCACGCGCGTCTCCGGCCGGTCCACCTGCAGCATCGCTAGTGCGACGACGTTCGTTGCTGCGGAATGCCCGCTGCCGACGACCAGCGTCGTCCGGTCGGCGTATTCGCTGTTCGGACTGCCGAGGATTCGTGGCAGCCGATACTCGATGCTCGGCCCCGGCGCGAGGCTCGACTGAATGTGGATCACTTCGTTCCGCGGCAGCCCCTCGAATTCCCCCGGACACGGAATCCCCCCCGCCCCCAGCCAGTTGTGCTGGCCAAACGTCCCGGTGCAGTCCAGCACGACGTCCGCCTCGACGTGGCGGAGCGGACTCCCCAGTGCCAGCCGGAACGGCTCGCGCGCCCGCGCAGGATCTCCGATCCGTTCGGTCTTCAGCGCGTCGCGGCGGCCGATCCGCCACACCGGCGCACTGGTGCGGATGCACTCGGCCAATTGCGGCAACCGGCTGAGGGGGGCCAGATACCGCTCGACGAACTCCTCGCCCGTCAACAATTCATCGTCCGCCGGCAGCCCGTGTCCGGCTTCCCGCAGCGCTCCCCTCCCCCACTCGGACGTATTCATCGCGAACGGGCTGAACATCCGCACGTGCCCCCAGTCGCGTATGTGGGCGGCAATATCGTGGGATTGCTCGAACATCGTCACGCGATATCCGCGCTGCGCCGCATACAGCGCCCCCTCCAGACCGATCGGCCCCGCCCCGATGACCGCGATGTGCCGCTGCGCTCCCATGCGGTCACTATAGCAGAACCCTGACCGCGATCAGCCAGGACTACTCGCTATTCACTACTCACTATTCACCACTCACTATTCACTACTCGCCGCTCACGCCGCCGCGCTCGCCAGTTCCTGCGCCGCCGCCTCCACCTCCACCGGCGTCAGCGACTGCAGCTCGTCCGCGAACCCCACCAGCAGCGCCAGGTCGCAGAGCTGATTGATCCGCCGCGGCACCCCCTGCGACAGCTCGCACACCGTCCGCAGCGTCTCGTCCGAAAACGGCGCGTCCGCGCGCCCCGCCACGCGCAACCGGTGCCGCACGTATTCCGCCGTCTCTTCCGGCGACAGGCCCCGCAGCGACGTCCGCACCCCGATTCGGGCATCGAGACCGCCGCTGCGCCGCACGCGCGGCAGCAGGTCCGGCCGGCCGACGAGGATCAGTGTAAAGTCGATCCGCGGCTCCTCGCGGTAGTTGAGCAGCAGTTGCAGCGTCTGCAGGTGCTCCATCTCGAGGAGATGCGCCTCGTCGAACACCAGCACGGGATGTCTGCCGTCCTCCGTAAGCTGCTCCAGCCGGGCTTCGAGCCGCTGCAGCACGCGGGCGGTCCCCGGACCGGGTCCCTCTGTTCCGCCGGTGGCCGCTCCGAGCCGATTGGCGAGGCAGAGCAGCAGTTCCGCGGGACTCAACTGCGGAAACACGATCCGCAGCAGCGGATACCGTTCCGGGTCCAGCTCGCGCTCCAGCACGTGCGTGAGATAGGTCTTACCGGTCCCATGCCCCCCCGCCAGCAGCGCCGCCCCTTTGCGCTGTTCCACCGTGTACCGCAACTTCAGCAGAGCCCCTTCGTGCATTTCGCCGGGAAAATAGAAGGACGCGTCGCCGTCGCTGTCGAATGCGGCCCGACCCAGTCGCCAGTAGCTCTCGTACATCCCGTGTACCTCGTCGGGACAATTGTCTCCGACGCCTCATTCGGCGTTCACGCTGGATTTGTGACGTTCGTAGTGACCGCATTGATGCGGTCGGGAGTTGATCGACAACCAGATATTCCAAAGGCCCCGATCAATCGGGGCACTACGAACCGCTGACTACCGGCCGGCCTGTTCGCCGTCGAGGGTCACACCCGTCAGCCGCGCCTGCGGCACCGACGGATCATGCTCCATCTGCAATTGCTGAATCACCCTCTCCTGCGGGGCGCCGGCCGACGGTTGCACAGGGTCGGCGTCCCCGGTCGGGGCGCCCCGGGTCAATGCAATCTGAATGGGCGGCGGCACGAATTCGCCGTTCAGGTCCAGCGCTCCGTTGCTCAGCATCCAGGCCGTCATCGACGGCGGGGATGCCGCGGCCTCATCCGTGCCATCGATCGGCGGAATGCGGCGAGCCGTCGATCCTGACGCAGCATGACCGGCGGCTTCGGTCTCTGTCCCCAGTTCGCCGAAGCGCATGGCGTCCAGCGAATTCTCCCGTACGGCCGGGACCGGGTCATGTGCGGCGAGCCAGATCAGGCCGCCCGTCAGCAACAGCACCGCCGCCGCGGCGACTTCTTTGCGGCGGGCCAGTTCCATGATCCAGCCCGGAACGAACTTGCGCATCGGTCTGACCGTCCTGGTTTCGCGCGCGCCGCCTCCGGCGGCATTCGACAACGGCCCTTGTCCGTAGTATCGGCGAGGAACGGGGCAAACCTGTAAAGATTTGCCGGATTTTCCGGTTGCAGCGTCCCGCTGCGCCCTACGGCCGCACGTC
>CAZWGW010000671.1:0-4435 GCA_964633565.1 uncultured Planctomycetaceae bacterium | reverse complement strand
TGGACTCCCCGCGGAAGAAGGAGGAGATGGCCGGGCCGTTCCAGTGGCTGCCGGCCTGGCACGTGACAGGAACGACGACATGCGAACTTATCCATTCATGTTGCGCGCTCTGTGCGGGCTGGCTTTCGTTTGTGGTGTCGCTCACGCCCAGACGCCGGAACAACCGACGAACGCGCAGCGCGTCCGCGCAATCTACGATCAACTGGCAGCGTCGCTCGCGCGGCTGGAATCGATTGAGTACACGGCGACGAAAACGATCACCAACCACCTGCCGCTGCCGGCCGATTCGCCTTCGCAGCCGGTGATGCGCTTCGAACTGCATTACGCACAGCAGAAGGACCGCTTTTTCAGCCGCACTGTCCGCGTCGATCCCGACCCGGAACGGCAATGGAGTGCTGAGGCCGCGTTCGACGGGCAGCATTACCAGGAGCTTTCTGCGTCGCTGCTGCGTCTCTGGTCGGACCGTCCCCAGAACGTCGCAAGCACGGTTCACAGGCAGCCCATCGTCACGCCGCTCGATTTCGCGTTCGATTTCGGGACAGATGACATGGGCTCGCGTTTCTCCACGCTGGCGATCAAAGAGACATGGAAGCGGCTGATTGCGCAATCGACCTGGCTGCGGACCGAGACGTTCAACAAACGTCCCTGCGACGTCGTGCAGATCCTGTCGACACACAAGCGGTTTAACGCGGAGTTCACGTATCGTGTCTTCCTGGACCGCGAATTCGACTATTATCCCGTCAAATGGGAACTCGACGTCGTGCCGCTCCCGCAGGCGGACGAAGCTGTCAAGCGATCGACAAGCCGGACCGTGGGGACGGTGGAGACGCGGGTGTTCAACACATCGCAGGGGCGCTTCGTGGTGCCGGTCGTCATCAAGTTGGACCTCTACTTTGACGGGCAGTTGGGACGTACGGTGGAGATTCGCATCGACCCGGAGACGCTGCACGTCAATGAGCCGGTCGACGAGGCGCGATTCACGATTCCCCGTGACCGGGCGCAGCAGGTGATTGATGAATCGCGCGACGGAAAGCAGTAACGCCGCGGCCGGCGGATGCGGCACGGAACCGCGGGGGAGGGAGCATTGAACATGCGATTTCCATCGGCATTGCTTCTGGTCTTCGCCTGTTCGTCTGGCTGCGGCGGTCCGGCCGGCGACCTGACGGTTGTCTTTGGCGGTCGGCCGGCCATCGACACGGTCAGGAACGCGTCATCGGTCAGGGCGTTCCGCCTGCGTTCCTCGAGCGACCATCATGAATCGCTCGCCGACTTTACGATGATCGGCGACCCGGTCCAAGTGCCCGAAGCGGCGGCATCACGGTTGCGGGACCTGTTGCTCGATCGCACGGCCTATGAGTGGGAATCGGCCAAGGGCTGCGAGCCCGACTACGGCGTCCGCATTCAGTTTCAGCACGACGGAGACGAGGTGGACGTCCTGCTGTGCTTTGAGTGCGATGTTCTCGCGGTGTACCACAACGGGCAGGATGTCGGCGGAGAGGACTTCGACAACATCAGTTCGCAACTGGCGGCGATCGTCAAGGAGCTGTTTCCGAACGATGCGGCCATTCAGGCACTGGAGTGATGAACCTCCTCCAACCCCCCAACGCCCTCTTCCTCCTCGGCCTCGTCGCCCAGTGCGTGATCCGTCACCACTTCGTCCAGCGCACGAAATCCGAGAAGAAAGCGATCCGGCAGTTTGACCGCACGGAAAAGCTGCTGCTCGCCGCCATGATGCCGCCCGTGCTGCTGCTGCCGGTGCTGTACATGTTCACGCCGCTGCTGTCGTTTGCCGACTATGAACTTCCGTGGTTCATCCGCTGGGCCGGCGCCGCGGTGATGGTGTTCTCGCTGTGGCTGTTCTGGCGGTCGCACGTTGACCTGGGACAGAACTGGTCCGTCAGCCTGGAAGTGCGGGAGAACCATCAACTCGTCTCGCACGGAGTCTATCGCCGGGTCCGGCACCCCATGTACGCCTCGATCTGGCTGTGGGCGCTCGCCCAGGGCATGATGCTGGCGAACTGGTTTGCCGGGTGGTCGGTCGTGCCGGCGTTTGCCGCGATGTACGTGATTCGCACGCCGCGGGAGGAGCGGCTGATGTGCGAGCAGTTTGGAGACGGCTACCGCGAGTACGCCCGGCGGACGGGCAGGCTGTTTCCGCGACTTACAAGAACGAGCGAATCAGGGCAACGGCCGGCGACCGGACCGACGATCGAATGATGCCACGACTCTGCGCCTCGCTGACGCTTCGGGTTACAATCCGTTCTTCATAGATGGCTGGGGCCGATCTGCCAGCGCAACGGTACCGTGCTCGGCAGCGACGTTCCCGGCAGGCCGGCCCCAGTGAAGGGGGACGTCCAACTGACAGGGGCCGCATTTTGGTTTCGCGGGGCAAGTTGTTGGGGTGGCCCAGGCAGGTGATCTGGGTCGTTCGGCGGCAACAGATCGGGAGTCATTGATGCTCCAGGTTCATTCACGTCTCGTCGTGGTTCTTTGCCTCGGTGCCTGCGTATTGCCCTCCGGCTGTGGCAAGAGCCACGGCTGGAGTGTGATGGGCGGGCTCGAATCGAGTTTTCGGGTTGAGCAATTGCGATGCGACGGGCGCATCTTCCTGGTCCTGGTCGCCAACGGCTGCTCGGATGGTACGAGTAGTGGTGAAGGGAACGGCTCGTTTCACGGCGAGTTCGTCACACTTGACGGACGCAGGATTACGTGGTCTTGCAGCACAAGTGATGCTGCCCGTGGAACGGTGACGATCGACGGGCAGAAGTTCGATCTTGGCGACGGCGCGGTTTTCCTTGTCCGGACGAACGAACCGAAGGCGAGCGTGCAACAGCACCCTGTGGAGATGTCGAAGCTGCAGAACCCATTAACGCCAGATCGCCCGTTGCAGGAATGGGGGACTGCGGAGCCGCGGATTGCGGAGTTCGTTAACGAAGCTGAGACAAAGCCGTAGGCGCCGAACCAGGTGCTGCAGCAGGCGGCGGCCGCGATGCCGGTTCATCGTGAGTCCAAGGCCCTCAGCGCGCCCGCCGCTGCTGTCAGCCGAAATGTTGTGCGGCACGGTCGCGGATTGAGCCGGCTCCTGCCGCCGGGTATCCTCCGCGCATTCACCTCACATCAACTCACCCCTCCCCGGGAGCCGACCCATGAGTTGGGAAGCCGTCGTGCTGAAGATTAATGGGCCGTTCCGCCCGATCGGGAACGTTGCGGACGAAGACTTTCTCCCCCTGGGGAGCGTCGATTCGGTCGCCGACCGGATTCGCGCGGCGTTTCCCGGCGCCGAGTGGTCCAGCCCGACCTGGGCGAACTGGGGACTGGACGCCGACACGGGCGTCACGATCGACCTGGGACCCGTCGAGTCGGACAACATGATCATGGTCTCGGTCAGCGGCACCGGCAATCCGGTCCCCCATCTCCTGGCCCTGGCAGGTGCGAACGACTGGGTGGTGCTCGACTGCTCCACGAGCGAATTGCTCAACCCCGACGAGGGTTCCAGCGAGGGTTGGGAGGGATACCAGTCGCTGCTGAAAGGGCTTCGGGAACGTGAGCAGGCGAGCGAGGAACCATAACCGCCAGATTTCACGCCACTCGCTCCGTCAGAACCCGAGCCTCAACCTGCGTCTCTTACGCCACCACGCACACGGAGGAAAAAGAAGGCGGCGAAGAAGGCTGGGCGTAAGATCATGCGGAAAGGGGCGGCGAAAAAGTTACGGCCCGGGAAGAAACGCCCCAAGACGACGAAGAAGCCAAAAGTGAAGAAGCAGGCGCATCCGAAGAAAAGGCCGAAAGCGAAGTCGAGCGCCAAAAAGAAGAAGCCAAAGAAGAAGAAGAAGTAATCGGACGTTACGACCGACTGGCCGTCCGCCGGATCCGCCGGTGCCATCCCGTGCATGTTTGGCCGCCTGTTCCTCCTCTGGTATCGGATCGTCGTGTGGCGGGTCGGGCGGCTGCCGCGGGAACGCGGTTACGCCCTGCGGGCCTGGTGGGCCTTGCGGCTGGCCGGTGTCACTTCGGCCGGTCTCGATGACGATTTTGCGGCCGAACTGTTCGACCTGGTCAGGGAAATGCCGGCGCTCCTGGAGCAGCTCGAACAGCAGGCGTCCGGCGACAGCCGCAGCGCAATGCACAGACGGCTGCTGATCGCCTGTCTGCGGCGGGCATTGGCGGAGGGGGCGGCGAGCCTCGATTGAGAGGCCGCTCGGTGCGACGCGCGCGAGCCAGGACGGCACACCACTTTGCGGCACGCCAGTTGCAACCCGACCGTGCATCGCACAGGGAGGCCCCCCGATGCCACCGACGCTGCTCATCGCCGAACCGAGCCAACCGCTGCAGAGCGCGCTTGCACAGTACTTCTCCACGCACGGATTCGACGTCCGCACGGCCGATACAGCGGCAGCCCTGATCGGGGAACTGCAGCGCGACCGGCCGCAGGTGG
>CAZWGW010000670.1:0-4440 GCA_964633565.1 uncultured Planctomycetaceae bacterium | reverse complement strand
GAACGGCAGCTCACCTGGATACGTCGGCGAGGCGGCACCGAGCGCCGGCGCGCTGAACCGCCCGGCGGCCATGGGCGCCAATCCCCCCACGATCTGTCCTTCGTTCTTCCGGTACGGGTCACAGCCGGCGCGCGAAAAGTACAACTGCTACGCCGGCATCGCCGGGGCGGCGCTCCCGACGACGTTTACGGAAACCCGGATCTGCACCACGAGTTCGGGAACCCCCGGGGCTCCGGCCGTCGCCATCGTCAGCGGCGGCGGAATGTTGCCGCCCAATGTGTGGGTCAAGTTCCGCGACGTGACCGACGGCCTCAGCAACACGATGATGATTGGCGAACAGGGGGGTCGGCTGGTCCGCAGCGACAATTTCACGTACTCGTTCCTGGTGGCCGGTCCTCTGGCGCAAACGATCGGCGCCACGAATCAAACGGGCTGGCTGATCGGCACCCGCATGTCGGGCGCGCCTCCCAACTGCGAACTCAGCGACCCGCGCTGGTTCAACGTCACCACGATCCGCTATCGCCCGAACCAGGGGCCGTTCCGGAACGACTGGTTCCACGGCATGTCGAGCACGCACGGCATGAACAACCCCCTGGTTTCGTACCATGCGGGCGGGGTCCAGATCGGCCTGGGGGACGGCAGCGTGCGGTTCCTGGGCGAAAATGTCGAACTGGAAACGATCAAGAAACTCGCGACGCGCGACGATGGCCGCCCGATCGGCGAGTTCTAGTCTAGTTGTGGCAGGCACACTCCGGGTGCTGTTGCTCCGGCATGGAAGACAGCGGGCAGACGGCAGGGTGTCGTCTCGCGGATTCGCGTCAAACCAGGACCTCGACATGCGTCGTTGCGGAATGTGTTGCGGATGGATGCTGGTCGGGACGATTGCGGTCACCGGCTGCTCCGGGGACTTCGACTACGGCGAAACCGGGCGCATCAGCGGCCGCCTCACTTTTGAGGGGAAGCCGCTGGTCCCCGGTCACGGCGTGATTTTCATGGAGCCCGCCAAGGGCTATCTTGCCTACGGCGAGACCGACGCGGAGGGACGGTACGAAGTCAACTCCTGGAACAACGGCGACATGCCGATTGGCACCTACCGTGTGCGGATCGGCGGCGCGCCCGCTCCCCCGCCGCCAACTGACCTGACCGCCGAAGAAGCCTTTGACCACCCGGAACTCGTGGAGCCGCAGGCGCCGCCGATCGTCTTTCCGCAAAAGTATCTCGATGAGAATGCCAGTGGACTGACGTTCGAAGTCAAACCCGGGTCCAACACGTACGACATCGACCTGAAAAAAGAGTAATCCACGCCCGCTGAGGCGCGTCCCGAATCTGATGACACAGGTTATCCCGTTCTTTCCCGAAGGAGAGGCGCATGTCCGCTCGTTTGTCCCGGCGGGGCTTCACGCTGATTGAGCTGCTGGTGGTGATTGCGATCATCGCGATCCTGATCGCGCTCCTGCTGCCGGCCGTACAGCAGGCCCGCGAAGCCGCCCGACGGAGCGAGTGCGGCAACAACCTGCGCCAGCTCGGCCTGGCGATGCACAACTATCACGAGACGTACAAGTGCCTGCCGTCCGCGTCGTATTGCGGGGTGTTCGGCTCGTCCACGATTGCCCATTGCCACACCTGGCTGGAATCGCTCCTGCCGCATTTCGACCAGGCCCCGCTCTACAACCAGCTTAATTTCAGCGTCGCCAACCACCTGGGGAACAACCCGAACGTGCTGAACGGCTGGGTGGCCAAAGTGCTGATGTGCCCCAGCGACCCGGACAGCGGCCTGTACCCCAATTCCCGCGAGGCGGGATACACTCCCTGCGCCGGCGGCGTCACCAGTCCCTGCGCCGGTGAGTCGCTCGGCGCCAATTACACGATCTCTGCCGGCCCGCTGGAAATGAACCTGTGCACGATTCCCGCCCTGACCCCGAACATCAACTGCAAGTCGACGGGCGGCGCGCGGCAGGACGTGTGGGCGCCCGGAATGTTCAACGGCGGTTACCGCACGTCGAGATTCGACGACGTGACTGACGGCCTGAGCAATACGATCATGATCGGCGAGACACTGCCCATTTACAGCACGTTCCACATGTATTTCGCATCGCACATGCACATGGGGTCGACAAACCCCCCGCCAAATCACTACAAGATCTATACTGCCTGCCCCAAGTCGAAAGGGACGCGCATCGACACCTGCTATGCCCACATGGGGGGCTTCATGAGCGTCCATCCGGGCGGATTGCAGATCGCGCTGGGGGACGGCAGCGCCCGGTTCATCAGTGAGAACATCGACTACCGCACCTGGGTGTACCTCGGCGACAAGCAGGACAACCAGCCCGTCGGCGAATTCTGAGAATGGTCAGCGACGGGCACACGTACCCACGATCGGAGCACAACGAACCGCCTCATGCACCACACGTTGTCTGTTTGCAGGAATGGGACGGGGCGTGTTCGAGTCAACTCTTTCGCGGGACTGCTGCTCGTTGCATTCACCGTTGCCGGCTGCTCGGGCGACTCCCCGCCCGACACGGTCCCGGTCTCGGGGAAAGTCACCTACAAAGGGAATCCCGTCACTTCGGGACAGGTGTTGTTTCAGCCGATGAAGGCCCTGGGTGGCGAAGGTGCGGCGACAAGCCTGATGCGTCCGGCGGTGGGCACCATCGGCGACGACGGCCGCTACAGCATGAAGAGCTTCGGCGAAGGAGAGGGCGTGCTGCCGGGTGAATATGAGGTCGCCGTCATCAGCTACGCCGACGAGCCGACCCCCGAGCAGTATGCCGAAGGGGCCACACGCAAGCTCGCAGTTCCCGAGCGTTATACGAACGGGGCGACCAGCGGCCTCAAGCGGCAGGTGGGTGCGGGCGACAAGCCGCACGTTTACGATATCGAGCTGCGCGATTAGGCGGTTCGGATCCCGTCCGGCGACCGTCACTCGAACAGCGCCGCTTCGGCGTACAGCCCCGGCCCGAACCCCAGCGCCACGCAGGGCCGTTTCGCTTCCGCCTGTCGCAGCCGGTCGACAATGAACAGCACCGTCGGCGACGACATGTTGCCCATTTCCGCCAGCACCTGATGTGAGACGCGCGTCGCCTCCCGCGGCAGCGACAGGGCCTCTTCCACCGCCGACAGAATGCGCGGCCCCCCCGGATGCACGGCCCACGAGCCGACCGACTCCACGGTGTAGCCGTGCTGGCCCAGCCACTCGCTGATCCACGGGCGAAGGTACGTGTTGATCTTCTCGGCGACCTCGGCCGTGAGCCGCATCTCGAAGCCGTGATCGCAGACCCGCCAGCTCATCACCTGGCGCGAATCGGGGATCAGGCACGAGCCGGTGGCGCGGACGGCGCTGAGTGACCCGGACGCCGCCGGCGTCCGGGTCACTTCGGTATTGCCGAGGACCATTGCCGCCGAGCCGTCGGCGAACAGGGCATTCCCGATGATCCCCTCGTCATCCCAGTTGAACCGGTAGTGCAGACTGCACAGTTCCGTCGCGCTCAGCAGCACGACGGCGCTCGGGTCGTCTCCGACGATCCCCTTGGCGACCCGCAGTCCGTTGATCGCCCCGTGGCAGCCCATATAGCCGACGTTGACGCGCTGCGTCGTGAGCCGCAGGCCCAGGGCATCGATGAGCTCGATGTCGATGCCGGGGGCGTCGAAACCAGTGCAGGAAACCGTGATCAGGTGTGTGACGTCGCGCGGCGCGACCCCGGCTTCGCGGAGCGCGCTCGTCACCGCCTGTTTTGCCAGGGGCGGCGCGTTATCGGCGTAGAGTTGCATCCGCTCGCGGGTCGTCGGTCCCCAGTTGCACACCGGCTGGCCGTTCCCCTCGGCAAATGCAGCGCCGTTCCCCTCATGCTCGTGGCCGAATCCGATGGCCTCCGCCGAACCGGGCGCATGCCCGACCGCGACGAGTTCTTTCCGCGACGCCTGTTCCTTGTACAGCCACTGGTACGCAATTGGATGCGGCACGGCGGTGTGCCGCTTCTGGACGGCGGCCTTGCGGAACAGCACCCGCATCAGCCGTCGCTGGCGTTCATCCTGGCAGATGATGTTGGTCGACATTTTCAGCGCCTCTTCCTGCGTCATCACGTTCGCAGGGAGGGCCGTCCCCAGGCCCAGTATTGAAAGCGACATGCTCGGACTCCTGATTAAGACGGCGAATGACAGGACGGGCCAGCCAGGGACAATGCGACAATATGGGAATAATGGATCGGACGAGGTATGTTCGTCGCAGTCCGAGAGCCAGTGCTCTGCACAGCCATTGGCGGCTGTCGACCAGTCGGCGGAACCGGTGTTCCCAGTCCCGTGCCAGTTCGTCGCGCCAGCCGACAACGCCTTCGCACACAAAAGGAATAACACCGAGCCCGCTCGACAACGCCCACGCCATTCCCTCCCCGGTGAAAGGTTCAACGTACCCGGCGGCATCACCCACCAGAAACAGCCTCTCCC
>CAZWGW010000669.1:0-4451 GCA_964633565.1 uncultured Planctomycetaceae bacterium | reverse complement strand
AACGTCCGCGCGCCGCCACTCGTGTTCAAACTGTTCCGCCACGCGCGCCGCTTCGTCCGGTTTCCCCTGCGCCTCCAGCGCCTGTTTCAGGCCGAACAGTCCCCAGCCGTTGCGCGGGTACTTCTGCAGGTCCTCGCGGAACGCCTGCTCGGCCGCCGCCGCACGTCCGGCCTCCAGCAGCACCGCCCCCAGCGTGAGCCGTGTCGGGGCGTACCACGACTGCGGCTCTTCATAGACGAGCGAATCCTCGATTCTGACCGCCTCGCCGAGATGCGTGACGGCCTTGTCATAGTCCTTCGCCGCGGCCGCCAGTTCTCCGGACAGGACCTGTTCGGCAATCCGCAGCAGGTGCTGGGCCGAGTTGTTCTCCCAGATGAAGACTTGTCCCAGCTTGTCGTCGCGCGAGTAGGCCTTGAGTTGTTCCAGTTGTTTTTCTGCCGTGTCGCGTCGCCCTTGCCTCAGGTGCGCCATTCCCTGTGAGAAGTGCCAGATCCCGCGCGGATAGGGGAGGTCTTCGGCAGGCTGCGGTTCCGCCTGCAGCAGGTCCCATTGCCCGAACCGCACCATCGAGTACAGCGGAATGATGGAAAAGTGCTGCAGCACCGCCATCCCCGGTAGCCGCATCGTGTCGGTGTCCACGTGCTCGGCGATGTGGCAGGCCGCCTCCAGCGCCCGCTCGCTGCGCCCCTGCAGGCTGGCCCCGAACCAGATGAAGTGGTGGTTGTGCGGCATATAGGCCATCGGGTAGAGGCCCTGGGCATGGCACTGCGCGACGTACTTGTCGTCCGCTTCGGTCGCCATTTCGTTGACGTCCACGGCGTCCGCGTAGCGACCCACGCGGATGAAGATGTGCGAGGGCATGTGCACCAGGTGTCCCGCCCCCGGACACAGACCGTCGAGCCGGTCGGCGCAGGCCACCGCCCACTCCGGATGCACCGCTTCCACCGCGTGGATATACAGGTGGCAGGCCTGCGGATGGTCCGGGGACCGCGCGAGCACCCGTTCCAGCGTCGTCAGGGCCTCCTTCGTGAATTCCTTCGGCTGAGTGCCGTTCCAGTACTTCCACGGAGACGTATCCATCAGTGCTTCGACGAACACGATCTGGGCGTCGTAATCGTCGGGGTGCTTTGCCGCGACGTCCCGCATCGCGTCGGCAAACGCACGATCGAGAGGGGCGCGGTCTTCGGGAGGCGTCTCGGCGTAGCGTTGCTCCAGCGCGCGAATGTAATCCTGCTCGCGGGGACTCGCCTTGTCCAGCCGCTCCACGGCCTTGTGCAGTGCGTCCCACGCCGGCTTGACGTTTTCCGGCGGCATCGGGGCGTTGATGTTGGGTCCGAGCACCCAGGCCTCCCCCCAATATGCCATCGCGCAATCGGGGTCGAGCTTCTGCACTTCGCGGAAGGACCGCGCCGCCTCGGCGTGGTTGAATCCGAAAGCCAACACCAGGCCCTGGTTGAAATACCGCTGAGCGAGCGGGTTTTCTGTCGTGACGGGATGCGTATGACTCCCCATCCCCTCCAGCAACGGCGCGGTCTTCACGACCTCGCCGATGAGCGCCAGATCGAGATCGCCGACCTCCTGTCCGTCGACGCGCCCCGCCAGAAGCGACAGCACGTTGACCAGCACGAAACCGTATCGGTATCGACGTGGGTGAATCCGCATCAGATCGGCACTCCTTTCCACTCGCGACTCCCGGCCGCGCGCTCCTTCCTCGTGAATCTGACAAAACGCGACGTCTGCTGTCAAACCCGACGCGGGACGCGTCGGCGCGCCGGGTTCATGTCCCGGCCGGAGACTTCCACACAATCTCCGGCGGGACTGGCACACGATGCGACCGGCTGGCATGATAGGCGCGGCATGCGACTCATGCCGGGCGATATTCATGAACCAGCAGCACGACGAACTGATTCGCGCGGCGCTCGCCGCGCGGCAGAGGGCCTACGCCCCCTATTCGAACTTCAAGGTGGGCGCGGCGCTGCTGACGGAGTCCGGCGCGATCTGCACCGGTTGCAACGTGGAGAACGCCAGCTACGGTCTGACGATCTGCGCCGAGCGGGCGGCGATTGCCGGCGCCGTGTCCGCCGGGCATCGGCAATTTGTGGCCCTCGCCGTGGCGACCTCCGGCGGGGCGACGCCGTGCGGCGCCTGCCGGCAGGTGCTGGCGGAGTTCTGCGGGGACCTGCCGATCCTGCTTGTGGATGCGGACGATCCCGGGATCGCGCGGGAGGTCTCGCTGGCAAAACTGTTGCCCGACCAGTTTCGCAGACGAGATCTGCCGTCAGGATGATCCTCGCGGCAATCAACGTCATTCGCGCCTGCGACCCTCAATCTGGCGCAGGAGGCTCTCTGCAGTCGCAGGTCCGTGAAAGCGGTTCGGTCGTCACTTCAGTTTCTCTCCGCCGGTGCTGGTGATTCGGCCGGCGTGATTTGCAGCACGGCCCCGGGCGGCAGGACGAGAACCGGGTCGGCATGCGAGCCAAGGACCGAGAAGACGACTCGTTGGGGATTCGCGGTGAGTACCGTCCAGCGGGCCGGCGCTCGATCGATGTCAACCACAGTTGCATTGGTGGCGCAGAATTCGCCCGCCGTGACCTGAAATGGTTCCGCCGCACCAACTGTCTCGGCGGCCTGCACGATCGTGGCGTGGGCCGCACCGGACGACCAGAGCAACGGCTGACCGGGAGGGAGCAATACATCCTGTGCAATGAGCAGTTTTCGCGGGAACCCGTCGGGCCGATATCCGAACTGCCCTTCGCCGCAGGGGTCGCGCAGCGACACCTGCAGTCCATGCGTCGTCAAATCCGTCAGGTCCGCGGGAAATGAACCATGCGCCGCCCGGTAGGCGTACAGCGCGAGCACGATTGCCGTTCCCGTTTCATTTGCCCTCAAGTTCCGAGGAGTCTCGTCGATCTCCTCTCGCCGTCCCTGCAGGAAGACGTCGCCGCACGCTGGCGGCAGCAGCGGTGTCGAAGCCACCCAGCGCTCGACATCAGCCGCATGGATCTCGGCCCCGTAGCTGCCTGTCAGGTCGCGGTTCGTGATCAGGTGGATCAGCCGCATGATCCGTTCCCGCTCAGACTGCGACACCGTCCACAACCACCCGGCGCTGGTGTCTTTCGGGGGCCACTCCGGCAGGGAGATTTGATGCTGATCGTACAGTTGTCCGCGATCCACGAACAGGTTGCGGTAAAGCACGTACCGGTTGGCGAGCATCTGCTGCGCGTCGATGGGCTGGCGAACCTGGCCCTGCACGAACTCAGCAGCCGCACGCAGCGAATCCTCCGATTGTTGCGGATGGACGGCCCATTGCCGAATGCCATCCAGAACAACACCGCGCGTGCGCAGGCAGTCCAGCCAGTCCTCCCATGTCGAACACTGTTGTGCCAGGTATCGCGTGATCCGCAGTCCGGCCGCATACATGTGCCAGGCGCCCTGCAATTCTCGCCGCTGCTCATGCTTCCGGGCTGCCAGCGCCACAGCCCGTCCGATGCCCGGCAAACCGCGGGATTCGTCCGGAGGAAGCAACAACGGCTCATACCCTCCACGTCCCCTTGCCAGTTCCTTGTCCAGTTCCAGCAGCAGCCGTTCGAGCTGGTCGACACCGGCATCGCCTCCGTTGTCTGTCTCCGCTGTGGGGAGATTCCACGCCTGCGCCAATACCTCCCGCCACTTCCCCGACCAGCCACGATCGGATCCAAAGGCAAACACAGGCAGGTTGTGCAGCGTGACCTCCGGCACCTGGTAAGCCCGGTACGACGCCGAGGCTGTGACCACCCCCAGCACCGGCGCGATCACCCACGCGCACTGCAGGAGCCGCGTCCGCCATTTCTCATCGCCGCGCAGCCAGCGGCCGGCCAGGAAGAGTGATGCGGCGCTCCACGCGACGACAACCGGCCACGCGCCGTACGCGAACGGCACGTCCGCCTTGACCAGCACTCCCAGCCAGACTCCGATGACACTCGCACTGACGAGGGCCGCGCCGAACGCCAGCACCGATCGCCGGATCCAGAACGATGCCAGTTGCCCGATCACGTACAGCGACAGTCCGAGCGCCCAGACGAACTCCCACTGCAAGGCCCGGTCCGCGTGGCCATCGAACGGCGCCCGCAACGACATCGCCGGAACGTGGATCGTGTGCCGGATCACTTCTGCACACGGGCCAACCCCGTTGAATGGCTCTCCCGCCGTGGCATTCCGGAACCGACCCGGCGTCAGGGCGTCCCATGCAGCGAACACGCTCACCACCGCCAGCGCCAACGTCACCCAGACCGCGTGTTTGCACATCCACACCGTCACTGCCGGAACCCCCCGCTCGCAAAGAAACCGGTGCGTCTGCCGCCGCTGGTCGCCAAGGCAGACGAGCAGCCCGCACACGAGCGGCGTCGCGACCAGGAACAGCCCGTTCGCCGGGATGCCCGTGAATCGCGGCAACACGTCCACGAACAGCACGC
>CAZWGW010000668.1:0-4456 GCA_964633565.1 uncultured Planctomycetaceae bacterium | reverse complement strand
GCGCCCCTGACCGCAGAGCACTTTGACCGCTTTTCCCTGCGCGTCGTAGATCAGGAGGGAGACCTCGCCGCCGAACGCGAAGTTGCCGTAGTCGGTGACGGCCAGCGCCAGCAGCGTGGCAGCAGCGGCATCCGCGGCGTTGCCCCCCTCCTGCAGCACGCCGATGCCGGCGGCGACGGCATCTTCGTGACCGGCCGCGACGGCGCCCCCCTTTCCGGAGGCGTGCCAGCCGATCGGTTCGTCGGCGCGGGAGGTTAAAGAGCACGCCAACATCGCGAAAGCGAGCGGCAATGTTCGCCTGATTCGACTCCCTGAGCAGACAGAGGGACGGAGAGAATGAGAGACGAAGGGATGGACCATGTTCATATTCCGGATCTTATCTTCGAGACAAATGCTGCAACTTTGTTATTGATCTCTCGATCCCTCTTTCGCTCCATCCCTCCCTCTCTCCGTCCCTCCGTCTCGTCAGCGCCGCGGCTCAATATTCAACACGATCCGTACATAACGTGCCAGCGGCGGCGTGCCGGCGTCGCGGACGGTCAGGATCAGATGGACCTCCGCCGACGAGTCGATTCTGGGGACGGTCACCCGTACGTCCGGCGTGTCCGCCCCTTCCAGTGAGACTGGAACGGCGGCGCTGCCGACCTCGGGGTACACCTCCCACTCGTACTGCAGCACATCGCCATCGGGATCGATCGTGCCGGCGGCGCTCAGGGAGACCGTTTCTCCAGGGCTTACGAGCCGTTTTCGATCGCCGGCCACAACGACCCGCGGCGGGTGATTCGTCTCAGGAGCGTGGCCCACACACCAGTCGAGCCGCGCGCGGAAGTCGTTCTGCAGGTCGACCGCCCAGCGGGCGAGCGTCTGCTCGCGATGCGTCGAACCGTTCCATTCATCCTGCAGGTTGGCGAAGTAGTAAGGCCGGTCGCCGGCGTGGTCCCGTTTGCCGTAGCGCCCGGCCCAGCTCCCCCAGTTCGGATACTCCGGCTCGTTCATTCCGGTCGGGACGAGGTACAGGAACGTCATCGTGTCCCCCTCTTTCTGCCGGTGCGTCGTGTTGGTGGGATAGAGCGCGCCGAGCGGCCCGTGTCCGGTGCGCACGTCCCGCTCAATATCGAAGCCTCCGGCGGTGGCCGTCAGCGCCGAGAAGCGGTGGTACCAGCGCTTGCCGTCGAGTTCGGGCCGAAACGTGTCGACCCAGAGCGGGAACGCCGGTACGGTGTCATACGTATGCGGCCCAAACGCGTCGGCACTGCTGAGGCGGAGCTTCGACTTGAATCGCGCATAGCCCTCGGCGCCGCGTTCGGCGAGCACCCGATCCAGCGCCAACTTGAGGCTGCTCTCGGCGGAGCCGACGTCGGTCCCCCAGTTGAGGAACCAGACCGGCCGGCGGTCGGGCTTGTCGACTGCGCGGAGCACGAGCTGCACCCCCTCATCGTGCCGTTCGTCCCCCGGCACGACGCGCGCCAGCAGATCGTCCGCCGTCGGAAAGCGCGGGTCGTTCTCGTGCAGCAGCGGCCAGCATTCCCCGTAGGCGCGGACCATCCGTTGTACAATCCCCAGGCCCGTCCGTTCCGTGTTGAGGTTCTCGCCGTCGCGGGCCTGCGCCCGGTTGGCAATGATCCCCTCGACGTCGAACTCGTTCGCGTACAACAGAAATCGCACGAGCGACTGCTCATCGTCGGGGTCGCCGCCGGCGTCGGTCTCGACGATGACGCGCAGCCGCTCGGGGCAGGAATGCAGGAACGGGAGCCGGCCTCCCGGCCAGACCCCTTTGGCGTCGTGCCTGAGCGCGGCATACTTGCGGGCGAGGTCGATCACGGCATCGTCGCTCTCGTCGACCATCAGCGAGAGCCAGTCCCCCTCGACGCCCGTCTTGGCAAGGCGAATGCCGGCCGCCATCCGTCCGCGATGGTCGCCCCCCGCGCAGTCGCCGGCGACGAGTGCGGCCATCAGCCGGTCGGCGAGGCTCCCCTGCGTCGCTTCGTACGCGCGGGCCATCTCGGTGATGACTTCGCGCCCGGCAAGCGTATTCCCCTGGCAGCAGTAGAAGCGGCCGGTCATCGCCCCCCAGTAGCGGCTGCCGGGCGGGGCTGCGGTGGGGTTGTGGACAGCGGCCCGCCCCTGCATGTCGATGATGGCCAGTTGCCGCTGGCCGGGGTCGCGGTCGTCCTTGAGCAGTTCGCGAAGTACGTCTTCCGAGGTGCGCCCTTCCGCCAGCAGATCGAGTGCGCGCTCGCCCCACTTCGGCACGTGGTAATGCTGCGTGCAGAACGCCCCGACCCCGGGGCGGACGTACGGCACGACCTGACCCACGGCCGGGTACCTGCTGGCGACGGCCGCGCCGCAGACGCCGTGTTCGGGGTCGACGGCGACGATGGAGAAGGTGGCGGTGATGTCGGGAAGGTGGGCATGTTTTGGTGGAGCGGCTGTGAGCGGCACAGCGCAGGTCAGCGACAATACGACAACGGGCAATGAGAAGGGCGTTCTGCTGGCGGGATGCGGATGCATCGCGATCTCCTCAGGAATAATGAAGTCGTATTCTGACCGATGTTCGGAGATAGAGGCAAACCGAACCCGCTGCTGATGCCAGGTGTCTCAACGGCACAGGGTCATCGGCCAACGGGCATCCACCACACCATGCGATTCTTCATCGGCATCTTCCGCAGTTAACGCAGCACGCTGCTTCGGACTCCCCGTCCGCAAACCGTATGCGGACTGCGGGGTGTGCTGCGCTCGCACTCGACCGTTGAACCAGTCGGCGCTGCGCTCTATCACAATCGGCGCACATGCTGCGCGCCGGCTGACGAGGAAGTCGTATGAACCCCAGAAAACAACGTCAGAAGGACCGCCGGCGCGCGCGGAAACTGGCCGAACAGGCGTGGGAGGCGGCCGAGGAGGGGAATCCCGAAATGGCCCTCCGCATCATCCGGCGGGCGATTGACGCCAACCCGGGGAATCCGCTGTTGTGGAACGACCTGGGCCTGCTGCTGTCGTGCCGTGACGACTGCGAGGCGGCCAAGGCATTTCAGGCGTCCCTCTCGCTTGCGCCGGACCTGGCCGAAGCGTACGGGCACCTGGCTGAGATCCGGGTGCGGCAGGGGTTGCTGCGCGAAGCCGTGACGCTGCAGACGGAGGCCGTACGGCTGGCCGGCGACAACCAGGCATATCAGGATCGACTCGACGCATGGCGCAGGCTGGCCGGCGATCTCGAATCCCCGGCGCCAGCCCCGGTCCCGATGACGGCGAAAACGTCTGACGCGGCGTGCCCGCTGGCCGAGTCGCTGCGGTGTGAGTTCCCGCAACTGGCCGCACGGATCGGCGCCGTCGACTGGTCCGCTGTTGAAGAGGAATTGACCGCGCGCGGCTACCGCTTCGTTCCCGGGTTGCTGACGGCGGACGAATGCCGGAGGCTCCGTGATTGTTTCGACGACGACGCCTTGTTCGCGCGGACGGTCGTCATGAACAGGGAGCAATTCGGCCGCGGCATGTATCGCTACTTCGAAGCGCCATTGCCGCGACTGATCGACGCCATCCGGCGGCTGGTTTATCCCCACGTTGCGCCGATCGCGAACCGCTGGCAGCGGCTGCTGCGCGAGGATGCGCTGTTCCCGATGACGTGGGAGGCCTATTGCGAGCGCTGCGCCGCAGCCGGTCAGTCGACACCGACGCCGCTACTCCTCAAATATGAAGCGGGGGGCTTTAATGCGTTGCACCGCGACCTGCGCGGAAGGGAGTATTTTCCGATTCAGCTCGTGATCGTGCTCAGCCCCGAGGCGTCGGCTGCGGAACCGGATGGCTTTACCGGCGGCGAGTTTCTGCTGTGCGATGAGCCGGAACGGAAGAAGTCCGACCGGCGCAGCATTCCCGCGGGACTGGGGGACGCGATCCTGTTCTGTACGCGGGCGCGGCTGGTCAACGTGGGGGGCGCATACGGCCTCAAGTCGGTGCGGCACGGTTTGACGCGCGTGGAATCCGGAACACGGTTCGCGCTGGGGGTGCCGTTTCATGAGTTTGAGTGAATTCGTGCGCGGCGCAGCGAGGTTACTCCTCCCCGCCCGCCTCCAGCACCGACAGAAACGCCTTCTGCGGGATCTCCACCTGCCCGAACTGCTTCATCCGCTTCTTGCCCTCCTTCTGCTTCTGCAGCAGCTTCCGTTTGCGGGTGATGTCGCCGCCGTAGCACTTGGCCGTCACGTTCTTCCGCAGGGCGGAGATCGTTTCGCGGGCGATCACGCGGCTGCCGATCGCCGCCTGCAGCGCGACCTCGAACTGGTGCTTGGGGATCTCCTGCTTGAGCCGCTTGCACAGCGCCCGGCCGCGGCGCTCCGCCATGCTGCGGTGCACGATCGTCGCCAGCGCGTCGACCTTCGTCCCCTTGACGAGGATGTCGAGCTTGACCAGGTCGGCCGTGCGAAAGCCGATGACTTCGTAGTCCATCGTGCCGTAGCCGCGC
>CAZWGW010000667.1:0-4460 GCA_964633565.1 uncultured Planctomycetaceae bacterium | reverse complement strand
CGTGCGTGACGGCGATGCTGCCGACGATGGCGCGACCGCGTTTGACGAGTGGAGACATCAGCGAACACAGGCCCGAATCGACAAATTGACGGCCCGCATTGAAACGAATTCCAATTACAGTGCTGCGGGCCTCACGCGTCAAGTTGAACCGGCCGCCCGCGGGGCGCCCGCGCTCGGTGTCAGCCATGCCGCAGGGGCTGCGCATCCCCGAAACATCGGCCGCGGTGTTATACTGTGAACGTCAGCCCGTCCCCTCCGCGACGGGCGGAGGTGAGAAGTCGCATGAAACTCCGATATTGGCGTGCGAGCGTGCTGGTCGCCGGGGGGCTCATCGCAGCCAGTCGGGGCGACGCGCCCTCGGCGCCCGCTGCTGCCCCGGAATCGCGGCCGACGCCGGTCGACGTCGCGCGTTTCACAGGGCAGTTTTGCACCGACTGCCACAATCGCGACGACAAAACTGCCGGACTCGTCCTGGACAACGCCGATACCACGGACATCGGCCGCAGTCCGGACGTGTGGGAGCGCGTCGTCCGCAAGCTCGTTTCGCGGCAGATGCCGCCCCCCGGGATACCACGGCCGGATGAGCCTGAATACGACGCCGTCCTCGCGCGCATCACGTCGCTGCTCGACGCCGCCACGGCCGAACAGCCGAATCCCGGCCGCACCGCAACGCTCCGCCGCCTGACCCGCGTGGAATATCAGAACGCCGTCCGCGACCTGCTCGGCCTCAATGTGGACGCCTCCACACTCCTCCCGCCGGACGAAGCGAGTCACGGCTTCGATAACGTCACGGTCACCGGCCTTTCACCGACGTTGCTCGACCGCCACGTCGGCGCGGCGCAGAAAATCAGCCGCATGGCCGTGGGGGGCGTTGATTCCGCGCCGGCGAGCGACACGTTCCGGGCCCGGCCCGATGTCACGCAGGACGCACACATCGCCGGCTTGCCGCTCGGTTCGCGCGGCGGAATCCTGGTCCCGTACACATTTCCCCGCGACGGCGAATACGAAATCCAGGTCCACCTGATGCGGGACCGCAATGACGAAGTCGAAGGGCTGAAAGGGCGGCACGAACTGGAGGTCCTGCTCGATCGCGAACGGGTCTCGCTGTTGACAATCGCTCCCCCAGGCAGGGGCGAAACCAACAAGTCCGTCGACGCCAACCTCAAGGCCCGCGTTCGCGTGACGGCCGGTCCGCACGATGTCGGCGTGACATTCGTGAAGCAAAGCTCCTCGCTGGTTGAGACGCGGCGGCAGCCGCTGAACGTCCACTTCAATTTCTACCGGCATCCCCGGCTTGGCCCGGCCGTGTTCCAGGTAACGATCACCGGCCCGTTCGATGCCGCCGGTCCGGCCGACACGCCCAGCCGGCGCAGGATCTTCACCTGCACGCCCTCCGGTCCGGAGGATGAGGAGTCGTGCGCCGAGCAGATCTTCGCCAGCCTGATGCACCGCGCCTATCGACGGCCAGTTACGGCCGACGACCTGAAGTCTCCGCTGGCGCTGTTCCGACAGGGGCGCGCGTCCGGCGACTTCGACGCCGGGATTGAACTCGCCCTCAGCTCCGTGCTGGTCAATCCGCAGTTCCTCTTTCGCATCGAGCGCGATCCGCCGGGAGTAGCGCCGGGCGAGCCGTACCACATCAGCGACCTGGAACTCGCATCGCGGCTGTCCTTCTTCCTGTGGAGCAGCATCCCGGACGACGAACTGCTCGACCTCGCGGAACGCGGCGAACTCAGTCAGCCGGACGTCCTCGAACAGCAGACTCGCCGCATGCTGGCGGACGAACGTTCGCAATCACTCATCGACAACTTCGCCGCCCAGTGGCTGCACCTCCGCAACCTCGACGCGGTGACGCCCGACATGCGGCTCTTCCCGGACTTCGACGACAACCTGCGCCAGGCGTTCCGGCAGGAGACGGAACTCCTGTTCGCCAGCATGATCCGCGAGGACCGCAGCGTGCTGGATCTGATTCGCACCGACAGCAGCTTCCTCAACGAACGGCTGGCGAAGCACTACGGCATCCCGCACGTCTACGGCAGCCGCTTCCGGCGAGTCAGCCTCGATAACTCCTCTCATCGCGGCGGGCTCCTGCGTCACGGGAGCATTCTCACAGTGACCTCGTACGCGACGCGCACCTCGCCCGTGCTGCGCGGCAAGTGGGTCCTGGAAAACCTGCTCGGCAGCCCGCCCCCACCGCCACCGGGGAATGTCCCGGCCCTGGAGGAGAACTCCGTCGCCGCCAATCTTCCCGTCCGCGAACGACTCGCCCGGCACCGCGCCGACGAGGCCTGCGCGAGTTGCCACAACCTGATCGACCCCGTCGGGTTTTCGCTGGAGAACTTCGACGCCGTCGGCCAATGGCGCGACCTGGAAGAAGGAGAGCCGGTCGACACATCGGGCTCGCTTCCGGGCGGCGCGGAATTCAACGGCGTCGCGGGCCTGGAGCAGGCGCTCCTGGCGCGGCCGGAACTGTTCGCTCAGACGCTGACCGAGAAGCTGATGACATATGCATTGGGTAGGGGCGTCGAATACTACGACGCGCCGGCGGTTCGCAAGATCGTCCGCGACGCGCGGGAGGAGGATTATCGCTTCTCGGCGCTGATTCTGGGGATCGCTGAAAGCACGCCGTTCCAGATGAGAAGCAAAGAGTAGTTGAGATTGGAGAGTGGAGAACTGACAAGCAAGGCAACAGCTCAACGGCCGGCAGTGCATTCGGTATGCGGGCTTCGTCATTGATTCGGCATTTGAATTTCGACATTCGGCATTCTGAGGCGAGCCATGTACATCACGAAAAAACACCTGCCGCGGCGAACCTTCCTGAAGGGCATGGGCACCACACTGGCGCTGCCGCTGCTCGACGCGATGGTCCCGGCACTCACGGCCGGTGCCGACACTCCCGCCAGCCCCGCCCGCCTGCACCGCCTGGGGTTCGTGTACATTCCGATGGGGTGCGACCACACCCGCTGGACGCCGCCGGGCGACGACGAGAAGCTGACTGAACTCTCTCCGTCCCTCAGCCCGCTGGCGCCGGTGCAGGATCGCGTCTCAATCATCACGAACCTGGAGCTGCGCAACGCCTACCCCGGCACGCATGCCACGTCGAACGCCTCGTTCCTGAGCGCCGCGCACGCGAAGCGGACCGAAAGCACCGACTACCATCTCGGCACCACCGTCGACCAGATCGCCGCCCGCGAGATCGGCGCGGGCACGCAGCTCCCGTCGCTGGAGCTGGCGATGGACCTGATGGCGATGGTCGGCCAGTGCGACAACGGCTACGCCTGCGTCTACCAGAACTGCCTGTCGTGGTCGACGCCGACGACGCCGCTCCCGGCCGAAGCCCACCCGCGGATCGTGTTCGAGACCCTGTTCGGCGCAGGGGGCACTCCCGCAGAGCGTCGCGCCGCCCTGCAGCAGCGGGCCAGCCTCCTCGATTCCGTCACCGAGGAGTTCACGCGGCTCCAGAACCAACTGGGTCCCGGCGACCGGAATCGCGTCAGCGAATATCTGGAGGCCGTGCGCGACGTGGAACGCCGCGTCCAGCGGGCGGAAGAGGCCGCCGCGGACAACAGAGCCCCCGATCTCGACCGTCCGCTCGGCGTGCCGCCCGCCTACGCGGACCACGTGCGGCTGATGTTCGACCTGCAGCTCCTGGCGCTGCAGGGGGACATCACCCGCGTCATCACGTTCCAGCTCGCGCGCGAGACGAGCAACCGGACCTACCCCGAGATCGGCGTCAACGACCCGCATCACCCGCTCACGCACCATGGCAACGATCCGGAGAAGATCGCCAAAGTGGCGCAGATCAACCAGTTCCATGTCTCGCTGTTCGCCGGGTTCCTGGAAAAGCTGGCCGCCACGCCGGAAGGGGATGGCTCGCTGCTCGACCACGTGCTCTACCTGTACGGCAGCGGCATGGGCAATCCGAACCTCCACGACCATATCAACCTGCCGATCATCGTCGCGGGGGGCGCCGCCGGCAACATGCGCGGCGGACGTCACATCCGCTACGCGCGGCCCACGCCACTCGCCAACCTGCACCTGACGCTGCTCGACAAAGTGGGCGTGCCACTGGAGTCGTTCGCGGACAGCGACGGCACAGTCGAGGAACTGTTCGAACCGCTGTCGGTCTGATGACATCGTAACCCGAAGCGTAAGCGAGGGGCTGAATTGTGTCGACGTCCAATCTCCTGCCTTACGCCCCAGGTGATGACATTCTCCCGGCTCGTTTTTGCAGAAAGTGATATGATCAGAATCCTCACATCAATCATCACCGTACTGGCACTTGCCGTAATAGGCACGCCGGCCGCCGACGTCACCGCGCCCCTCGCCGATGCCGCCGAAAAGAACAACGCGAGCGCAGTCCGCGTCCTGCTCGACCAAGGCGCTGACGTCAACGTGCCGCAGGCGGACGGCATGACGGCCCTGCACTGGGCCGTCTATCACGACGACCTCGCACTGGC
>CAZWGW010000666.1:4202-4463 GCA_964633565.1 uncultured Planctomycetaceae bacterium | reverse complement strand
CACGTGTATCCGTCGAGCGACCACCGGCGGAACTGGATCGAGTGCATTCGCGAGCGCAAGGAGACGATCTGCCCGGCCGAGGTTGGCCACCGCACGGCGAGCGTGTGCCACCTGGCGAACCTGGGATATCGGCTGCGGAGGCCGCTGACGTGGGACCCCAAGGCGGAGCGGTTCGTTGATGACGACGAGGCGAACTCACTGTTGTTCCGCGAGCCGCGGGAGGAGTGGATGTACCCGGTCTGAGCAGGAGGCTCGCGCGCG
>CAZWGW010000666.1:0-4192 GCA_964633565.1 uncultured Planctomycetaceae bacterium | reverse complement strand
CGGTACCGCCGCGGAGCGGCGGGCTACTATCGTTGCGCCTTGGAAGTTATTCCTGGATGCTCGCTAAGTGGCCGAAAAGCAGAGAAGCGCAGGAATCTCAGGAGATTCCCGCGCTCCCTGCGGGTCGCGGCTAAAGGGTGCGCGCCAACTCGGGAATTGCGGCCCCCTCGCGGATGATCGGCGTCGGCCGCCCGGAGAAGTCGGGAATCGTCACGTTTTCGTAGTCGATCCCCAGGTGGCGGTAGATCGTCGCCAGAAAGTCCTCCGGGCCGATGCGGCGGTCGATCGGGTCCTCGCCACGCGAGTCGGTCGCACCGATCACCTGGCCGGTGCGGATGCCGCCGCCGGCAAACAGCATCGACCCGGCGCGCGGCCAGTGGTCGCGCCCAGGCTGCACGGTGCCGACCGGCGCGCTGGCGACGCCCCCGCCGCTGCTGGCCACGTACGAAATCCGCGGGGTCCGCCCGAACTCACCGGTGACGACCACCAGCACGCGGCGATCCAGCCCGCGCGCGTAAATGTCTTCGATCAACGCCGAGACGGCCTGGTCGAAGAATGGCGCCCGGTACTTGAGCGCGTCGAACACGTGATGGTTCACCGCGTGATCGTCCCAGTTGGCGACGCGCCCGCACAGTGGTCCATCGAACTCCGTCGTGATGATCTCGACGCCGGCCTCGACGAGTCGGCGGGCCATGAGGCATTGCTGGCCCCATTGGTGGCGGCCGTAGCGGTCCCGCACGCCTTCCGGCTCGCGAGTGAGGTCGAAGGCTTCACGCGCTTCCGGGCTGAGCAGCAGATTGACGGCCTGCGCTTCAAACTGGTCGACGGCGTCCATCAGGCCGGCCTGATCGATGTCGCGCCGCAACAGATCGAGCGCCGCGCGCAGGCCGACGCGGTCCTGCAACCGCGTCCGCTGGCTCACATCGGCGAGTCCGATGTTCGGCACGACGAATTCCGGGCGGCTCGGATCACTCAGCACCTGGAACGGTTCGCACGCGGGACCCAGATACGTCGAACCGGCGATTGTGAAGCTGTCGTAACGATCGACCGGGTTGACCGCCACATAGTTCGGGACGCTGCGTCGCGGTCCGGCGCGGAGGGAATACGCAATGGACATCCAGTCGGGATACTTCGGCGTCAGCTTGTCCTGGGCGTCGGGGTCGCCCGAGAGCATCTGCAGCGAGCCGGCAGGATGCCCGCCTCCGGTGTGTGAGAGGGAGCGTACCAGCGCATAGCGGTCGGCCAGGGACGCCAACCGGGGAAGCAGATCCGTAATCTGGATCCCTGCGACGCATGTCGAGATGGGCGCGAACGGACCTCGGTAGTCCGTGGAGGCGTGCGGTTTCGGGTCGAACGTGTCCAGGTGGCTCGCGCCGCCGCGGAGCCACACGAGAATCACGGCAGTTTTTGCCGGTGCCGACCGCGCCGTGTCACCCGCCCGCAGCCGGAACAAGTCGGGCAGACCGAAAGAGACGAACCCGGTCAGGCCGAGCTTCAGCAGCCGTCGCCTACCCGCATCCGGGCTGACGGCATTGCTCCCGGCGCCGCACATGGTGATTGGCTGGACCTTCGGTGCGGCCATCAGTTCCTGCCTGAAATCAACGCAAATCGGGCCACGCTGACCTTGGCTCGCGACGACGGGTTCCAGCGCACTGACGAATTGTGACAGATTGCCGGACGAGTGTCAGCGCTGTCCCGCCGGCCGCAACATTGCATTGATTGGCATTAATCTCCGCCCATCAATTTCAAGTCCCTCCGTCGGCACAATCGATACGACCAGAAGGATCCTACAACTGATTCGGGGTTCGATTCATGGACCGACAGATGCTCATCGACTCCCGAGGGAGGCGCCTGCTGCGGTGTCCGGCAGTTTCTGCCGCTCTCCTTTTGTGCGCGGCTGTGACGTCCGCACAGCAGCCAGCGGATCCGTTCGCTGACCTGCAGTCCCGCGTCCAGCAGTTGGAGCAGGACAACCGGGAACTACGCGGGCTGCTGGTCCGTCGCCCGGGCGGAGCATCCACATTGCCTGACCCGCTGACGGACGCCGCACAAACGTCAGTCGATGGAATGGCGCCGGTCAATTTCGAAGAGCCACAGCCGGTTCCGGCTGAAACCGGCGTCGACCGGATGCAGGATGAGCAGATCTCGGCCCTGCAACGGCGGCTCGACTCGTTTCTCGGGAAGTCCAGTGAAAAGACGTACCCCAACGTGACCGTCAACGGGGTCTTTCAGGCCGATGCCGGGTTCTTTCACCAGGATGACAACAGCCTCGCCACCTACGGCCGGATTCAGGACGGGGCCGACTTCCGCCGGGCGCGGCTCTCCGCCAAGGGGGGACTGACGCCGTCGGTGAACTACTTCTTCCAGATGGACTTCGCCTTCTTCGGTCGGCCAACGTTTACCGACCTGTGGGTCGAGCAGACAGACATTCCAATCCTGGGGAACGTCCGCATCGGGCAGTGGAAACAGCCGTTCAGCCTCGAAGTCGTGAGCAGTTTCCGCTTCACGACGTTTATGGAGCGGTCGCTCCTGTTCCAGCCGTTCACGCCGTTCCGCCACATTGGCGTCGGCTTCTACAACCATGCCGAGGAGCTTTGGGCCACCTGGGCCGCCAGCGTGTTCCGGTCCGGTCAGGACCAGTTCGGCGGCTCGATCAGCACGGACGGCGGCTGGGGGACGGCGGAACGTGTGACGGTCCTGCCGTACTGGGACGATGCCTCGCATGGCCAGGCGTATCTGCACCTCGGGCTGGGGCATTTCTTCAACGCGCCGCCGCACGACACGGTCAACTTCCGGAGCATCCCGGAGTTCTTCGTCGGTCAGAACGCTCCGGGGGCGGTCGGCACCAGCGGGCAGGCGGTGCCGGGGGCGCTCGACGGCACGCCGTTCTTTGTCGCAACGGGCCCGCTGACGGTGAACGCCTATAACGTGATCGGCGGCGAACTGCTGTGGGTGCAGGGACCGTTTTCGCTGCAGTCTGAGGGGATGATCAACTTCGTCGATCAGGGGGCGGGGAACCCGAGCGTCGTTCTGCCGGGCGCGTACGCCCAGGTGGGCTACTTCCTGACGGGGGAGCATCGACCCTACGACCGCAAGGCGGGGGCGATCGACCGGGTCATGCCGCGGGCCAACTTCGGGCCGGCGTCGATGGGGGGGGACCACGGCTGCGGCGCGTGGGAAATCGCGGCGCGCTGGTCGTGGCTGGACCTCAACGAGGAAAACGTGCAGGGGGGGCGGATCACCGACCTGACGCTGGGAGTCAACTGGTTCCTGAACCCCTACACCAAGATCGTGTTCAACTACATCCACTCAGTCCCGGACGTGGCCGTGTTCGGCCGGAGCCACACGGACATGTTCGGCCTGCGGACTCAGATGGATTTTTGACGCACGTCGCGTTCAGCCGAACTGCCGGGCAATGCCGGGCGATTCCGGCGCCTCCGCAGCGGGAGGCGCATCCTCCGCGGGCGCGAGGGGCAGGGACACCTGAAACGTCGTACCGCCGCTGCCGCTCGTCACCAGGATCTGGCCGCCGTGCGCCTCGACCACCGCCTTGCAGATGCTCAAGCCCAGTCCACTCCCCGGGATGTCGTGTCCGTGCGACTTGTCGCCGCGGAAGAATCGATCAAAGACATGCGGCAGGTCTTCGGCCGCGATCCCGATGCCGGTGTCGCGCACGGTCAGCAGGGCGTGGCGGCCTTCATCCCGTGACAACTCGACGTCGACGCGTCCTCCGCCGAGCGTGAACTTGATGGCGTTGTCGATCAGATTGTTGACGACCTGGCGCAGGTGATGCGGGTTGCCTTCGACCACGACGTCGGGCTGCAGCGTGGTGAGCATGTTCACCTGTTTTGATTCGGCGACGCCGGCGAACATGTCGGCCGCCCGGGAGACAAGGTCGCCCAGGTGTACACGCGCGCCGTGGACCGTGAGCCGGTCCGCCTCCGTTTCCGCCAGCAGCAGGAGCTGGTTGACGAGCACTTCAAGCGACGTGCACTCATCAATCACGCCTGACAGGAGTTCATCGTACTCCTGCTTCGAGCGGTCCGCGCCGAGGGCGACTTCGACCGAGCTGCGGATCGCCGCCACCGGGGTCCGCAGCTCGTGCGCGGCATTGGCCACGAAGTCGCGCCGCTGCGCCAGGTAATCGGCAATGCGGTTGAGCAGTCCGTTGACCGTGACGGCCAACTGGTCG
>CAZWGW010000665.1:0-4463 GCA_964633565.1 uncultured Planctomycetaceae bacterium | reverse complement strand
GTGCTGGGTCGCAGTTCGTCAATGTCCGCCCGCTGCACCCGCGCCTCCTGGTTAATGCCGGTCGCAATCACCAACTCGTCGGCCGTCTCGTTGCGAATGAGCCCATTGATCACGCGACCGTCCGTGGTGACGATCACGACCGGCTCATAGCTCCGCACGAAGCTCAGGCTCGGAAACAGGATCGACTCCAGCAGGTCCCGCTCCGTGCGGATCTGGCCGATCCGCGTGAGGTCGGGTCCCACGGTCCCGCCGAGGTAGCCGAACTTGTGGCAGACGATGCACGCCGACTTGCTTTTGTTGAAGACCGCCTGCCCGCGGCGGACGTCCCCCTGCATCGTGGCGCCGAGCAGGTCTTCGATACGCTGCCGCTGCGTCGCCGCATCCACGTTGACCAGCGTCTCCAGCCGCGCGACTCCCTCGAGGACGGCGGGACTGTACTTCGCCAGCCGCAGTCGCAGCGAATCGATCCGGAGCGACGGCAGCGCCGCGGCCTGTTCCAGCGACGCGAGTAACTTGAGCCCGACTTGCTCATCCGTCGAACGCTCGAACGGCCCGAGCACGCGGTCCAGTTCCAGCGGGCTGACCGATTCGATGGCGTGGCAGAGTTCGTGCAATTGCACTGATGTCAGCGTGGCGCGGGACAGCACGTCGGCGGCCGCCGAACGCAGTGGCACCGGGTTGTCGTTCGCCAGTCCGGAAAGTACGAACGAGAACTGATCGTCAGCGACCTCGGACAACCCTCCCGGGACGGCGGCCAGCGCGTCGAGTCGGACTGTCGTGGTGTGGCGCCCGATACCGGCAACGCTGCGCAGCGCGGTAGACAGACCGGCGTGCAGTTCTTTGGGAGACGGCAACGCCCGCGCGGCCGCGACGGCGTCCCCGACAAGGTCGTCGTCAGCCGCCAGCCGTTCCGCCAGCGCGTCGGCCCAGACGGGCGGCATTTCGCGCGGTCGCGCCTGTGACATGACCCGCAGCGCGAACTGCCCGGCCGCCGGAGACGCCGTGGATGTTGTGATAATCTCCGCCAGCAGCTTCTGGATTTCCGCATCGGCGGTAAACGTGCTGAGCTGTGCTTCCAGCCGTGCCGTTGCAGCGGCGTCATCACGCAAGCCCGCGATTCGCTGGCGGAACCAGCCGGCCAGGTTGCTCCCCCACTCGGCATGGCGCTGCAGCAGCCAGTTGGCCGTCTCCACGATCAGCGGGTTGGATTCGTCCAGCAGCGCTGTCACCTGCGCGGGCCGCAAACCCCCATCTGCGATCTGGTCGTACGCGATCAGCGCCGCGCGGCGAATGTGGACGTCCTCGCTGGTGAGCCCCCGTGCCGTCCGCTCCGCATCCGCGATCTCGATCAACGCGTAGATGATCGAATGCTCCAGCGCCCGGTCGGACACTCCCGCCGCAGCCGCGAGCAGGTCCGGCACGGCCGTATGCGCGCCGATCCGCCCCAGTGCTTCGGCGGCGGCCCGGCGATTGGCCGGCGTGCCGTGCCGCAGGATCTCGACCAACTCAGGGACGGCCTCCTGGTCCAGGTTCAGGCTGACGCCATTGAGCGCCGCCTGGCGGCACGTCTCGTCTCGATGCTGCAAGGCACGCCGGACGACGGCCCGCGATTCCGCCGTATCCAGCCGCACGCAGGCCCAGATCACTCCCTCCGGAACGTCCGCCCCGGCGTCCAGCAGCGCTGTCAGTTGGCCCTTCATCTCCGGTTTTGTGCGCCGTGCGGCACATTCGTCCGCGGCGCGCCGTCGTACGGCCGGCCGGTCATCGGACAGCAGCGCGAGCACTTGCGTCATCGGCAGTCGCTCCCACGTGATCCGCGTCCCGCGCGGATCGTCGACCGGCTTCGCCCCAGTGCGCGTCACGCGGTAGATCCCGCCGAGCACGTCCGGCTTCCACAATTGAGACGTCGGACAGCAGAGCTTGTACCAGCCCCCGGTGTCCACCACGATGAGGCTCCCTTCCGCGTCCTCCAGCACGTCCGTCGGATGGAAGTCGAGGTTGTTCGACACGACGAAATCGCCGTCCTGCGACGTGTACGACGCCCCCGCGCGCGTCAGCGCGTGCCGCGTCACCTTGTGCAGGTTGAACTGGCAGGTAAACAGGTTGTCGCGATACTCCTGCCCGAACGCGGCCGACTCGTACCGCGTCAGGCCGCACGGCGCGGAGGCGCCGAAGTGCGTCAGCACCGGCATCAGGTCCCCCGTGCGCGGATGCCCGTCGAGCACGCCGTGCGGCTTGCCGTAAGCTCCCCCGTAGATGGCATGAATCAGCCCGTCGCGCTGGCCGTTGCCGGGATGGACCAGGAACGTCGTGGAGAAGACCCGCTCGCCCCCCGGCAGGAACACGACGTCCACCGGGTTATCCATCCCCCCGGTCATGACTGGCTCGATTCCCGTCCCATCCGGCCGGCAGCGGAAGATGTGGGCCGCCCGCGTCGTCCATTCCTTTCCCCGCACGGTGTGGTGCTGTTCGGCGAACGCCCCCTTGCACCAGTAGATCCAGCCGTCGGGCGCGGAGTAGGGGCCGTGCAGGTCGTTCGCGCAGCCGGTGAGCGTCTCTCCCTGGTACCACTCGGTCCGCTCGTCCGCGACGCCGTCGCCGTCGGTGTCGGTCAGCATCCAGATGCTCGGCGGGGCGGCGACGTAGAGAGATCCCCTCTGCCACATCGTCCCTTCGGGGAACATCATCCGGTCGGCGAAGACCGTGCTGGAATCAAACACGCCGTCGCCGTCCGAGTCCATGAGCCGGACGATGCGATGCGGGCGTTCTTCGAGCTGCTTCTGCACCGGGTCGTTCGATCCGGAGGAGTCGGCCACGGATAGCGCACCCTGTTCGTCGAGCGCCGCCGTGATCGGTCGCTCAACCAGCGGCGTGCCGGCCGCCCGGCGGATCTCGAACCCGTCGGGGAGCGTGAACGTGTGGCCGTCGAGCGCGAACTCGCCCGCGTTGCTGCCGCGGACCAGAGCGGCGGCGAATCCCGCGAGCATTACGGCGCGGACGAACGACGCGGCGCGGTCATATCTTCCGCGACGAACAAGGCTCGACAGGCGACGGTGCAGCGGGCGAGTGGACATCGGCGCTCCTCGATTTCAGGCGTTAACCGCACGGGGTATTCTGTCCGCTCGCGCGGCGCGGGGCAATGTCGCGTGCAACCTGTATTTCGAACTCCCCACGCGCGCGAGTTACGATATCGCTCCGTAGCTGGATTGGGAGAGGCAACGCCAGATGGTTGTCGCACAATGCGCGATGGTCGTCTAGAATCCCCGCCATGCCCGGCGACATCGACGACCTCCTGCGGATTCACGAACCGATCCAGCTCCAGGACGGCACGCTCGTCCTCGCCTTCACCGGCTGGATGGACGGCGGCGACGCCTCCACCGGCACGGTGCGGCGGTTCGTCGAGCACCTGTCGGCTCCCGCCGTCGCCGAGATCGAGCCCGACCCCTTCTACATCTTCAACTTCCCCGGGCCGATGGAGCTGGCCGCCCTGTTCCGCCCGCACATCGCCATCGAAGAGGGCCTGATCGAGAAGGTGCAACTCCCCGCCAGTACGTTCTACGCGCACGCGGCCGGCAACCTCGCGCTGTTCATCGGCCGCGAGCCGAACCTCCGCTGGCCGACGTACCGCGACTGCATTTTCCGTTTCGCGCACGAGACGGGAGTGACCCGCATCCTGTTTGTCGGCTCGTTCGGCGGCGCCGTGCCGCACACCCGCGAGCCGCGGATGTTCGTTACGTGCTCCGACCGCGAGATGCTGCCGGAGATGGAGCGATACGGCGTTGGTCGCACCGACTACAAGGGTCCCGGATCGTTCAGCAGCTACCTGCTCACGGAGGCCCCTGCCGCCGGGCTGCGGATGGCGTCGCTGGTGGCCGAGATTCCCGGTTACCTGCAGGGGACGAACCCGGCGTGCCTCCTGGCGATTGCCCGGCGGATGGCGACAATCCTGGGGGTCGCCGTCGATCTCAAGGAATTGCGGCAGGCGGCCACTGCATGGGAGATGGAGGTCTCCACGGCGGTCGAGCAGAAAGAGGAACTGGCGCAGACGGTGCGGCAGCTCGAGGAGGACTACGACCGGAAGCTGATTGAGCAGGATGAGGAGCGGTGAGCGGAGTGTCGAGAGGAGATCGTGAGTCTCCCGGCACGACTTCAAGAATTCCGCCTCCGCTGGGGATGCCGGCGACGCGTCGACGATGACGGGACCACACGACTGACGTCGCGACTTCTGTTGCGCACACACCGGCGTGGGTCCTGTCGTGCCGGTTATGCGGCCAGGCACGTCGCGACGTTGCCGAAAGTCAACGGAAATCGCCGCGACTCCCCGGCCGGCACGCCGTGCATATCCCATATTCCCAGTGCCCCGTCTCTCCGCAAGGCACATCTCCATGCGACTTCAGATCCTCGACCCCCAGGCCAATTTCACCTGCGGCGGCTGTACGAAGTGCTGCACCCAGCCCTATGCC
>CAZWGW010000664.1:0-4473 GCA_964633565.1 uncultured Planctomycetaceae bacterium | reverse complement strand
ACCGACGAAAACGGCATCCGCGTCGCGGAGAAGGGCGTCCACGTGCACGATTTCCACGCCACGATCCTGCACCTGCTGGGCTTCGATCACGAGCGACTCACGTATCGTCATGCCGGGCGCGACTTCCGGCTGACGGATGTGGCGGGGAACGTGGTGCGCGAGATTCTCGCATGATGTGCCACGCTGGCACCGTTGTGCGGAATGCACTTCCCAGTTTGCCCTTCCATGCTCCCCAGCGCACTACGTGCGCGAACCCGGCATCTGCCGCCTACCCCTGTTCGATGAGTACCAGGCGGCCGTTGTCCCGCGAAGCGGCAGGCAACTCCTGCAGCGCGCGGCTGCGATGGTCAAACCTGCAAGGCGACCCTATTTCGCCTGAAGCACCACGTCGGTCGTCTTCCCACCGACCAGGTCGACGGTCGTCGGCGCTGTCTCCTGGGACGCATTGCCGGGATTCGGGCGGCCCTTCAGCACGTAACGCCCCGGCGGGACGTTTTCGAACGTGATCGCGCCGGAGGCGTCGATATTGCCCGACCCGGACCATTTACCGACCGCGGCCCCGTCCGCCGGCGCCATCTCGACAATGTACCCTTCCGGCCGGGTCGTCGCCGTGAAGTCGACGACGACCTGGACTTTCGCCGCCGCCACCATGGTAAGTTCGATGTCGTCGGCGGGCGTCTCGATCGTCGGTCCCAGGCCCGGTCGAACATAGCCCGGCTTGTGAATCCAGACGGAGGCCGTGCCAATCGGCACGGAGTCGGAGTGGAACTTCCCTTCGGCATCCGTGAGCATTTCCAATCCATCCGGTGATTCATACAGACCCTCGGGTTCGACAAACATGTCGTGCAGCCGGACCTGAACCTCCGGCAGCGGCTGGCCCGACTCGTCCGTGACTCGCCCCGCGACCGGACCGGGTTTCGAGAGGCCGCCCCGATATTCGAGCCACTTCGGCTGGTCGTCGAACTGGCCGTAACCCAGCACGCGGGACACGTAGCCGTCCGCTTCGACCACGATCCGGTACCAGCCCGCGGGGGCCTTCTTCAGCACCCATTTGCCGATCCGGTCGGCGATCGAAAACCCTGCGGCCGTGTACCGGTAGCCACCGGTCGGCTGCGGTTCGATCCGTTCCAGCCGCATCCGCGCCGGCAGTGGCGCGCCGTTCGCAAGGTCGACGACCGTCCCCTCCAGCACGGTGCCGTCGGCCAGCGCGTAACCGTGCGCTTCAAGGCGTTCGTCGATCACTTCGATCCCTTCCGGGACCTTGACTTCGGCCCATTTGATCCGGCCGCCGGCAAAAACGTCGATCTGCGGGACCGGCCTGTCATCCCCATGACGGCCGTCGCGCGGACGAACGCCGGCCGGCATCCGCTGCAGGCGCTTCCAGTTCTCCGATACCCAGACCATGAAGACCCAGTCGATGGCCGAATCGGCCTCCTTCCCCTGCTCCCTGTTGGGGTTCAGCCAGAAGCTGTGACCGCCGCCGTCATGGACGACGATGCGCTTCGTCTTCGCGTCGATCTTCGCAAAGTCCTCCAGCACGTCGCTGAGCGCGGCCGCATCACCGCGACATTCCGCATGCCACTGTCCCCCGCCGAACGGAGGCCCTTCCCACCACGCCACGCGGTGGCGGACGTTGAACACGGCGGCCGCCCCCTGGGGCCACCCCGGGTCGTCGAGTGGGCTGTTCCCCTCGCCCCCCATGATCAGGGCGTGCGCCGCCCGGGGCGCAAGCGCCACAATCGCCAGCGCGGAGAGCGCCAGCACCCATTGCCCGACCCGGCGCCGCAGCCGGTTTCGATACCGTCGTCCGCGATTCAAGCGAAGCATGTCCGTTCCTTTCCCGATGCCCGGCCAGCCCGGGCAATTCGGCCCGGCCTGTCCGTATGACGGACGCAGACATGCCGTCATTAGTTCCCGTTTCCCGGGAATTCAACTTGGAAACCCCTCCGGGCACGATGCCGATCCGTCTGAATCTGATGGCCTCCCTCGGCGCGGCCTTTTGCGCAGCGCAGTTGCCGATCCGCCATAACTGCTACACTTCGCTTGTGGCCCTGGCATTCCTCCCCGACATCCCGGCGTTTCATTGACAGACATCCACGACGCGCCGCGATAATCAGTCAGGGAGAAGCCACTCCCACCTCCCCCCCGGGGCCACCAGAATGCAACGATCCCATGACCATCACGCGCGCCATCATCACCGCCGCCGCACCCGATCAATCCACCCTTCCGCTTCAGCGGCTCGTGGACCGCGGCGGACGCGAAAAGACTGCGCTCCAGATGATTGTCGAAGAGGTCCTCGACGCCGGCGTCGAGGAGGTGTGTATCGTCATCTGCCCTGGCCGGCGCGAGGCGTTTGAACAGGCCGCCGGACCGCATGTCGCACGCCTGGCGTTCGTCGAGCAGGATCACCCGCGGGGCTACGCCGATGCGCTCTATCGCGCCCGCGATTTTGTGCGAGACCAGCCGTTCCTGCATCTTGTCAGCGACCACCTGTACCTGTCTCACGGCGAGCAGGGCTGCGCCCGGCAGATCGTCGCTGTCGCCGCGGCGGAGAACTGTGCGGTCTCCGGCGTGCAGCCGACGCGGGAAAGCAAGTTGCCGTACTTCGGCACCATTGGGGGGACGCCGGTCCCCAACCGGCCGCGGCTGTTTGAGATCACGCGCGTCGTCGAGAAGCCGACTCCCACCCGCGCGGAGCAGGAACTGATTGTCCCGGGATTGCGCGCCGGCCATTACCTGTGCCTGTTCGGGATGCACGTGCTCACGCCGGCCGTCATGGACCTGCTGGGGGCCGCCCTGGCCGGGGCGGGGACGAACGACAGGGTCTCGCTGTCCGCTGCGCTGGCCGCCCTGGCGCAGCGGGAGCGCTACCTGGCGCTCGACATCGCCGGCACGCGATACAACATCGGTGTGCAGTATGGTCTGCTGATCGCGCAATTGGCCGTCGCGCTGTCGGGACAGGACCGCGAGCAGATCCTGGCGGAGTTCGTGGAACTGCTGGCCGCACAGCGATGACGTCCTCGGAACGGTAGCCGGGATCAGTGACCCCGGTGCAGGTTTGCCGGGGTCAATGACCCCGGTGAGAAGTGTGCGGCCTTGCCGGGGTGAGTGACCCCGGTGGCAGGATCGCGACGGAATGGAAACGGGAGCCTGGTGGCCGTGAGCCGTCTGATTGACATCATCACCTCTGCGGACGAAGCCGTGCGCAACCGCGCGCTCGACACCGCCTGTGCCGGCCTCGATGCGCGGCAACTGCTGGCCGAGTGCGCGGCGCTCGACCGGTTCTGGCGCGAGTCAGCGAACCTTTACCAGCGTGTCCGGGCACAACTGTTCCTGGCGACGATCCAGCGTTACCACCTGCCGCGCAGACTGCCACCCGACCATTCGGGGCTCATCCCGTTTGGCGCGCACGCGCATTGGCTGTCCCGGCGGTTCCACGAGGCGATCAACGAACTGCTCGTCGAACAACAGCGCAGTGGACCGAGTCTCGCGTTGTGCAGCGCGCTGGCCCTCGCCTATCGCGACCTGGCATTTCAGACGCTGGCGAACCAGGTCCGCCGCAGCGTGCGCACGGTGCGCGGCAATCAATGGATGTTCCGCCTGGGACACCCCGCCGATCAGCCACTGAGGCTGAGACCGGAACTGCTGCGGCCGCACGGCGCGAGAGGGACATTTCCGGTCCTCCGTGAATCGACCGCCGTCCGGATGGACTTCTCACACAGCGGTTGGAGCGACATTTTCTTCCTCGCGATGGACTTCCCGGAGGGAGCGCGCGTACTCAATGCCTCGATCGACCTCGGTGTCCGCGGCCGCGATCCCGAACCGCGGCCGCCGATCGAGACCTGCCTGCGCGTCATCGACCGTCCCGTCCTGCGGCTGGTCAGCCTCGACCTCGATGCGCAGACGGAGATCGAGCACGTTCCCGAGATCTTTGACTTTGCGCGTGATTACCTGGGGCTGCTCAAGGCGGCCGTGATCGCCGCCGGCGTCGTGCCACCGGGCATGGAAGGCTGCGAACTGCCGGTGTCCGAACTGCTGCGGCACGTCGTCGGCGACGGTCTCGGATTGGAATTCGTCAGCAAGGTCAACGATATCCCCAAAGGCTCGCGGCTGGCCGTCTCGACCAACCTGCTCGGCTCGCTGATCGCCCTCGGCATGCGGGCCACGGGACAGGTCTCGGCGCTGCGCGGCCCGCTCACCGAGGCCGACCGGCGGATCGTCGCGGCCCGCTGCATCCTCGGCGAATGGCTCGGCGGCTCCGGCGGAGGCTGGCAGGATTCCGGCGGCGTCTGGCCCGGCATCAAGCTCATCTGCGGCGAGTCGGCAGCCGCAGGCGACCCCGAGTTCGGCGTCAGCCGCGGCCGGCTGCTCCCCGTCCACCATGTTTACGACGAGTCGGCGGTCTCCCTCGAGGCCCGCGAGAAGCTGCAGAGCAGTCTCGTCCTCGTCCACGGCGGCATGGCCCAGAATGTC
>CAZWGW010000663.1:0-4478 GCA_964633565.1 uncultured Planctomycetaceae bacterium | reverse complement strand
CTCGTGACGTAACCATTTGGCGCGCATAGCGATTACGCGATTCAGTACACGGCCTCCGGGGCCGAAGGTTGAAGGTCCGAATCCTGCCGGGGATCGTTGCGGGTCGGTGCGCTCCGCTTCGTCAGGCCGGTGGTGCGTTTCGGTCATTCGCGCCCGGCACTGACCAACGCGGTACAGATTGCTCTTCTGCCACTCGATCTCCATCGGTATTCTTCGCCCCGCCCGCCAACGTTGCCATGGAGTACGGGGGGCGTGGCGTCGCGCGAAATCCCTTTCGGCCAGGCTGTCGGCACGACGCCGGACTCGATCCCGGCGATTCGCCCGCGACGAACCGCGCAACCGGTGCGGGCGGCGCCGTTCTCCCGAGTCAGAGAATCGAGTCACGCCGGCCGATGGGCAAGTTGTCTGTGGGGAATCAGGTGACTAAGATTTAACGTTTGAGCAATCACTCCCGTGCAGACGCCGACAGTGCTTCAGCGACCCAAGGTGCTGCTGTTCGGTGCCAGACCAGACGAACTGGCCCCCGTGGCCTCCGGCCTGCGCACCCAATGCGACGTGATCGCCATCGAGGGGCTGGTCGAGGGGCTCTCGCGACTCGACCAGAGCGACGTGGACGGCGTCTGCGTCGTGGATGAGCGGGCGCCCCCCGCCGATTTCCTGCTGGAAACCGGCGGCGTGCTGCAGCAGATCCCCGACGGCGTCGCCATCCTCGACGTCGATTCCCGGGTCCTGTGGTGCAATGACCGGCTGCAGGTCCTTGCCGGTCAGATCGAACCTGCCAAGGGGATGGAATTCCTGGATGTCTTCGGGACCCCGGAAATCCTGGGACCCGATTTCTGCCCGGTGCATACGGCACTCGGCTCGGGCGAAACGGCGCGGAGCACGATGCGGCTGGGCGAGAAGGCGTACGTCCAGATCGAAGTGACGCCGGTGACCGACCGGCACGGTGACTTCCCCAGCTATCTCATCGCGGTCGCCCGTGACGTCTCCGAAGAGGTCATCCAGCGGCAGAAGCTCAACGCGATCTACCAGGCGGGCCTGGAACTCGGAGACCTGCAGGCGCAGGAAGTCCTCGAGATGTCCGTCGAGGACCGGATCGAGTTGCTCAAGTGCAAGATCCTCCACTACACCAAGGACGTGCTGCAGTTCGAGACGGTCGAAATCCGGCTCCTGGACCGCGAGACGTTGCGGCTGAAGCCGCTGCTCGAAGTGGGGATGCAACCGGAGGCTGCGGCGCGTGACCTGTTCGCCCGCACCGAGGGGAACGGCGTCACGGGATTCGTGGCCGCCACCGGACGCAGCTACCTGTGCGAGGACACGTTGCGGGACCGCCTGTATCTGCCAGGAGCACTGGGCGCGCGCAGTTCATTGACCGTGCCGCTGGTCCTGCACGAACAGGTGCTGGGGACGTTCAACGTCGAGAGTCCCCGCCCCGGCGCGTTCTCGCAGAACGACCTGCAGTTCCTGGAACTGTTCTGCCGTGAAGTCGCGATCGCGCTCAACACGCTGAACCTGCTGGTGGCGGAGAAGGCGACCACGGCCGCCGCCAGCACGGAGCGCATGCTGTGCGAAATCTCCGCGCCGGCGGACGAGATCCTCAACGCCGCGGCCTGGATCCTGGAACGGTACATCGGCCATGACGCCCCGGTGGCGGAGCGACTGCAGCAGATCCTGAAACACACGCGGGAGATCCGCGAACTGATTCAGCGGGTCGGAGAATCGATCGGTCCCGACCTGTCGAGCGCCGGCCTCGCACCCGAATCGGCCCATCCGGCGCTGCGGATGAAGCGGATCCTCGTGGCCGACAGCGACGGCACCGTGCGCCGGGCCGCGCACGAGTTGCTGGGCCGGTATGGGTGTGCGGTCGAGACGGCCCACAACGGGGAAGAAGCGCTGCTGATGACGCGGACCTTCCACTATGACGCGGTCATCGCCGACATCCGGCTGCCGGACATGAACGGGGCCGACTGCTTCAAGCGGATCCGGGAGACGCACGAGCATCTGCCGGTGATTCTGATGACCGGTTTCGGCTACGACCCGACGCATTCGATCGTCAAGGCCCGCCAGATGGGGCTGGAATCGGTGCTGTACAAACCGTTTCGGCTGGACCAGTTGCTGACCGCCGTGGAGAAGGCGGTCGACGGGCAGAGCGGCGGCAGCCACGTGCCGCCCGCGTGACGGGTCGCCCGGGCAATCCCGAAATCCGGCCAATTTGCCGGACCGACTCCGCGCTGTTGCCTCCCCCGGCCGATATGCTATGCTGTCCGCTTCCCAAACACACAGGCTGGAACAGACCCGGCAACGACAGGGCTGACTCCTGCAGACGGGATTGTGCGGGAATGTCACGCAGGAGTTTTTGGAGAGCATTGTGGTGAAGATGCGTGTTCGTGAGGACGAGTCGGTGCAGCAGGCGGTCCGCCGGTTCCGCAAGCTGGTCGAGTACGCCGGTATCAAGCGGGAAATGCGCCGTCGCGAGTTCTACGAGAAGCCGAGCGAGCAGAACCGCCGCGAGCGGCTGCGGGCAGTACGCCGGGCGCGCATCAATCAGATGCAGAACCGCTGAGCAGCATTCCGGCCGTGGCACATCGTTCTTCTGACGGAACGCGTTGCGCGCTTATTCCAGGTGCCTGATGCGGATGTTCCTGTACTCCGCCCACATCGGGTTACCGGCATGCAGTTGCAGCGCCAGGATGCCTTCCTTCAGCGCCCGTTCCGGGTCATCGTCCGTAAAGTCGACAATCAGCCGGCCGTTCATGTAGTGCCGGACGTGGTTCCCCCGGGCAATGATCACGACGTCGTTCCAGTCGTCGAGCTTGAACAGCTTGTCGAACTCCGCCTGATCGATCAGCGTGCCGGTGACGGTCTTTCCGTCGGCGCCCCAGGTTGCCCGTTCCCCCACGAGGCACATCCGGCCGCGCTGGCCCCCTTCGTCGTAGATAAAGCCCGAGACGCTCGGCAGTTTCGTCTCGTTGCGGATCTCATGCTGATAGCCGCGGACGACCCACTTGTTCCGCGGGTTGCCGTCGGTGATGTGCCTTGAGCGATACTGAATGCCGGAGTTGTTCGTCGCCGTGCAGCGGAACGACAGGCGCAGGTCGAAGTCCTTTGTCGTTCCCCCGGTCCAGATGAGGAAGGTATTCCCCTGGGCGGGGCTTTCGGCGGTCGTCTCGCCGTGAATAACGCCGTCCCGGACGCTCCACAGCCGCGGGTCGCCGTCCCAGCCGTCGAGGTCGGCGCCGTTGAAGATGGCCTGCATGCCGTCCGGTTCGGGGGGAGCGGTCTCGGGGGCGTCGGCGGCCGAGAGGTGGGTGGTGATGGCGAGCGCGGTGAGGAGCAGCACGTGGCGGATCATGATGATCTCCTGAGGGTGTCGGAGATTGTAATGTAGTCCACTCGCTCCGCGAGTGGACAGCGAGTCGCCTCGTGCGTTGAGATCACCGCAGCCGGTCTGATCGCTGGCAACTCAAAAGAAGCCGCCGCCCCCACCCGCGCCGAAGCCGCCGCCGCCGAAGCCACCACCGCCGAAGCCACCACCGCCGAAGCCGCCGCCGCCGTGCCACTGACGTGCTCCCGGCGGCGGCGCTGACTTGAACGGCTCCTCGTCCACGTCGCTTTCGGCGCGCTGGATCTCGCGCTTCCAGCCGAGGGCCTTGTACGCCTGCACCAGTTTCTCCCGCAGCCCGTCGTCGGGCCGCCGTCCGGAACGGACACGCTCTTCGAGCAGCCGGGCCGCTTCCTCGTAGCGCTGCCCCTGAAGCACGGTCGTGACGAGCCACTCGAACCGGTCCGCAGGGACGCGTCCGGCCGCCTGCATCGACAGAGCAATCGCGGCTGCCGCCTGATGGTCGAGCGTCAACTCGGCCTCGTGGAGCTTGAAGAGCGTCTTGACCTCGGGGTCGTGCGCCTCTTCCGCCAGCAGCCCTGCCGCCAGGACGTCCTGCGGCTCGGTGATTTCTCCGACGATCTGTGCGACGAGCGACCCGCGCTGGCGGTGGTCCTCGCCGGAGAGTTCGGCCGCCTGCAGCAGCAGCCGCCACCGGGCGACCCCCTTGCGCCAGCGGGCCTGCCGGATGAGGAGCTCCTTGCGGGCCGTCGGCGAAACGTCCTGTCCTCCGAGCGCCCGCGCCAGGTAAGCGTCGCCCCGCTCAAGATCCCCTGCCGCATAGAACACATCTGCCACATCCGCCGAGAGTCCGTCGCCGCGGCGCCCCGCCGTTGCCAGCAGTTCGTCGGCGCGCTGCTCGGCGTCCGCGGTGCGTTGCAATCGCAGCAGAGCATCGATCCGCTGCAAGAGGCGCGAGTTCCGTTCGCGGCCACTCCCCTCCAGCGTCTGCTGCAGCGCTGCCTCGATGTGCTGCAACCGCTCCTCCTGCCGGTCGAGCGCTCCCGCCAGGTCCGACAGGCGCTCCCAGTTTTCTGCCGTACGCTGTTCCGGTGGTTGTTCCAGCAGCAGCGCGTAGAGCTGCTCATCGTCGAAA
>CAZWGW010000662.1:0-4485 GCA_964633565.1 uncultured Planctomycetaceae bacterium | reverse complement strand
GTTCCGGAACGAGGCGGGCCAGATGCCACGCAAAGTCGTAGGTCCTCGATACCCGCACGGGATCAGTCGCCAGGCCCGTTTCAATCCTGCTGACGGCATCCGCAATCAATGGTCGAATTTCGGAATCTCGCCCCAGGGCGTGCAGGGCCTGAATCTGCCCGGCCCAGGCGTAGCAGTCGCCGGGAGTGAGCTTGGCGGCTTGCCGGTAGTCCTCGAGCGCTTCGGCAAAGTGGTTCAACCTGATATGGACCGCGGCGCGGCGGGTCCACAGAAAATCCCGGGAGGGGTTGAAGTTGACCGCAGCGTCCAGGACCTGCAGCGTCACCTCGTATTGTTCGTCCGGGCCCAATTGCAGAAGTTGCCTGGTCTCGTCCCAGGCGGCCGTGTAGGGCGCGGCTGCCGGACGCGACAGAAACACCGCCACGCCGTGCGCAAAGATCCGCCGGGCTTCGTCGGGATTCCCCTCGTGCCAGTGCGCCATCGCCTGAAACATGTGCGCTCCGCCGGTGAGTCCCCCACCCCCGAGGATGCGGTCCAGGGACTCGAGGGTCTTGGCATATTCCCCGTTCCGATAGAGCAGCATTCCCAGATTGTACTTCGAACTTTCGCCCCAGTGCTGAGGGTCCGTATCGCTCATTCGCCGTGCGATTTGAAGCGCGCGCTGCGGGTCGCGCCGGAATTCCTCCTGGAGTGGCTCAGCGAGCGCGTGATGCAGACTGGCCAGGCTGTGCCGCGCCGTCCATGCTTCGGGGGACTCTTCTCCGAACTGCCGGACGCACTGCCCCAGAAGCTCCTCCAGGACAAGGCATGCCTCATTCCACTGCCCGGCCTCGATATGGGCCCGCGCCAGGGCGAACATCACGCTCTGCGTGTCCGCATCGGCGTGACCCGGCGACTTCCTCCGCATCATCAGTAATTCCTGCAGCGCCGGCACCGCCTCGTCGGGCCGGCCCTGGTCGAGCAATAGATCGGCCAGTGCTCTCCGGACTGACGGATCGGAACTGCCGGCTCGCAGGACGGCTTCCATCTGCGGCAGTTCGCCCCGTCGGCTGTGGTGCTTCGCCAGCTCGATCCGAAAGCGGGATGTGCCCGGCGACAGTTCCACCGCCCGCTGCAGGTCCGTCAGCGCCTGATCGTACTGGCCGGTGCTTTCCAGGTACTGGGCGCGGAACAGCCAGGCCTCGGGATCAGTGGGGGTCGACTCGACGGCTTGCCGAAACGCTTCGGCGGCCCGTTCCGGTTCGCCCATGCGAGTCCAGATCTTCGCCTCCAGCAGGAACCGCCACGGATCGACCGCCGGGCGGCCTTCGACCAGCGGCCACGCCTCCCGGCGCGCAACGGAGACCGCCACCGCTTCCCACCAGTAATTGTGCTTCGGATCGGTCCAGTCCGGCGCCCAACCGCTCGCCTCGGAGAACTTGCGGAGTCCGCCGTCCGGCCGATCGGTCAGCCAGGTGTTCCAGGCATTCCGATAAGACTGCTCCTCAAATTGAAACTTGTCGCGCGACTCCTGCTGACGTTCCAGCCTGGCGTACGCGATCGCGGTCAGAAAGCCGAACAGTTTCGGGATGGCGGGCTCGACGTCACCGGTCCACATCTGAATGCGGCCATGCACCCCGCGCCCGTGTGGAGCGAAGAGCCGCTCCGCATCCTGCCCGAGTTCACGCCAGCGATCGACGGGAAGCCCCGAATCGGGACGCAACGCCGTCGCCCAGGTAATGTGCGTGTCGCGCTTCGCGCCGAACCGTTCGAGGAGGTCCTGGCACCGCTGCGCGAACTCGTCCGGCGTATCAAAGAGGGCGTCCAGCGCGGCCATGCGTCCCTCCCACATCGAATGCACGGAGCGCTCGATGCGGCGGCTCGCCTCCCAATGCTCGTGCGCCAGACTCCAGTGACCGTATTCAGCAAACAAGGTCGCCAGGTCGTATTCGTGTATCGCCAGGGCGTGCGTCAGCGACGACTCGTTGGGATGCTTCGCCAGTCCTTCGTCGAGCAACCGGCGCGTCTCGTTCCAGAGGTCCCTGGCCTCCGCGTAACGCTGGCGCTCCCACCACAGAGTGCCGAGCCGACGCTGCGTGTTCGCCAGCGAGACGAGGTACTCCAGCTTGTCGGGATGCGCTGTGACGAGCGGCCGCAGGATCTGGCGCGCCTGGTCGAACTGGCGTTCCGCTTCGGCCGCGTCACCCAGGGTCAGCCTGGCGGCGCCCAGGGCGTAATGCGTCTGGGCCACTCCCGCCTGAAATCCGCCAAAAACGGCGTCGTGCGCGGCGAGGGTCGCCAGCTTGTCGCGAAGCTTCTCGAGTTCGGCGATCTGCTCGGCGGCGGGCCGCTTCTGCAGCTCTTCGATCTGCACCGAGTGCTCCAGGAGCAGGAGGAGGTCCTGAAAGTCTTGGCGCGGCCGGATCGGATCGAGGGTCGGGTCGGTATGGAGCCGCCCCACGTTCCGAAAGCCCCGCCCGATCGCGGTCTTGAGCGCGGCCACCGCGGCCTGCGCCTGTTCGTCCCGTTCCTGCTCGGTCAACCCCGCCCCCTGGGCGCCGTCCTCGTCCAGTTCGGTGGCGCACAGCGCCCGCATCTGTGTCAGGGCATACAACTCGGTCACGGAGTCGGCGGGGAGACTGTCGATCCCCTCGCGAAGCCGCCGCATCGTGAGGGCGGCGTCGCGCGTCTGTCCGAGCCGGACATACATCCGCGCCGTTTCGAGGTGGAGCTTAACCATCTCGTTCTGCACGCTGCGGAGCGTGGGATGTCTCGCGGCCAGGCTCTGCCAGACCTCCGCGGCACGGTGATAGGCATCCGCCGCCTCGGCGTAGCGCCCTGACACCTCCAGTTCCCAGCCGTGGTTTCTGCAGACGATGGCCGTTCCACGGGCAAACTCGAAGTTGTTTGGAGACAGGAGATGGGCCCGATCAAGATATTCACGCGCTTCGCCATAGAGCGTCACCGCATCTTCATGTCGTGCGGAGTCCCGCGCGGTGATGGCCGCCACGTTATTAAGTGTCTGAGCGAGCTCGTCCAGGCGGGCGGGATTATCGGGGTCTCGTTGGAGCAGGCGTACGCGGATTTCGCGGGCCTTTTCGTGCGCGGCCAGGGCTTCGACGGGCTTTGCCTTCGAGAGCGAAACACCCCACTGGTTGTAGGCGTCGCCGGTCGCCTGGAGAATCCGGTCGTCGTCGGGCCGCTCGCTGCGCAGTTGTTCCCAGTGGGTGATGGCGTCGGCATACTGCCCCAGTTTCTGCAGGCAAGTTGCTTCGCCAATGCGAGCTTCCAGCTCCGCCGGTGAGTCCGCGAGGAGCCGGCGAAATCGGTCCAGAGCATCCTGAAATCCGGCCTTGGCCTCACTGGTTTCCTGCAGGTCGCGGCGGATCAGCGCGACCCTCAGCACCGTCTGCGCAATTTCGAGACGCAGGGAGGGGTCGTCTCCCCGCTCTTTCAGAAAACCTTCGTAGAAGGTCAGTGCGGAGCGGAGCAACCCCTGGCGCAGGTCCGCCAGGTCCGGCGCGGCGAGCGCCGGGTCTTCGCTGACCTGCACGAAATAGTCGTTGACGGCACGCCGGGCGTGGGCGAAGTTCGCCTCGGCCCGGTCGCGCTCCCGCGCGGCGTCTGCCCGCTGCGTTTCGGCCTCCCTGGCGCTGGATTCGGCCGCAATGCGGTGCTGATCGGCGACCTGTCGCTGTTCCCGCTCTGCGAGACGGGCCGCATCGGCTTCGCGCCGGGCCGCCTTCTCCGATTCGTACCGTTGATTGGCCAGGCCTTCTGCCTGCGTCGCGCGATCCGCTGCCCGGGTTGCGAGCACCGCCTGCCACGTTGTGCTGACAATGCCGGACACGAGAGCCAGCATGACCACTGCCGCCGTCATAAACGCCGCCTTGTTGCGGCGGGCGAACTTCTGGAACCGGTACGCCGCCGACGGTGGGCAGGCCGACACCGGTTCGTCGTCGAGGAAGTGCTGAATGTCCAGCCCGAACGCTGCCGCCGTCTCATAGCGCCGCGAGCGGTCTTTCTCCAGCGCCTTCATCACGATCCAGTCCAGCTCGCCGCGCAGCAGCACACTCAGTTTCTGCGGCTCGATGCCGCGGTTCGCGGCGACGGAAGGGAGCGTCTCGCTGGAGCTGAGTTTCGTGCTCGGGCGGGGAGGGTCTTCCTCGCGGATGATCCGCAGCAGCTCGTCGAACGCCGCCGAACGCAGCCGGCGCTTGTCGAACGGCGTCTCGCCCGTGAGCAGCTCATACAGGATCACCCCCAGCGAGTAGACGTCGCTGCGGGTGTCGATGTCGAGCTGGTTCAGTTTGGCCTGCTCGGGACTCATGTAGTCGATCGTCCCGACGATCTGGCCGTACTGCGTGAACATCGTCTTCTCGGTGAGCGTCTGGCTGACGGCCTTCGCCACGCCGAAGTCGATGATCTTGGGGACCGGGTGGTGGTCGTACTCCGCCACCAGGATGTTCGACGGCTTGAGGTCCCGGTGGATGATCCCCTTCTGGT
>CAZWGW010000661.1:0-4487 GCA_964633565.1 uncultured Planctomycetaceae bacterium | reverse complement strand
TCGCAGTGCGTGCAGGGCGTTTCTGCCGCGCTCGGTGCGGATGAGGGGATGAGGAGATGAGGGGATATGGAGACGACGTGCGGTTGAGGTTCCCCTCATCGCCCGATCCCCTCATCTCCTCATCACACTCGATTCGTGATTGGCCTGCTTTCTCAATTGGAGTCGACCCGTGCAGATCAAGGGACTGAAACCGCGGAGCAGCTATCGGAGCGTGTGCGTGCTGCCGCGGCCGAATGGGGAGTCGGTGGCGCTGTCGATGCAACCGCTGCCGCTGGGGTTTCAACGGGTGCTGGCGGAACACGGGATCGTGCCGCCGTTTCCGCCGACGCGGATAGCACGCGACTCCGCGGGCCGGCCGATGCGGGATGACACGGGCGCGGCGATCACAATCGCGGATGACCAGGACGCGGACTACCGGCAGGCACTGGAACTGTATCACCAGCGCGTGGCGGTGCTGGCGGTGGCGGAGTCGCTGGCGGGTGACCCGAACGTCGAGTTTGGAGTTGAACGCCCCCAGGGACCTGGCAGGTGGGACCTGTATGCGGATGCGCTCTACGTCGGCATGGAGGAAGCCGGTCTCACGGCGGGGGACCTCGTGCATTTGTGCGGATTTGCGTGCCGGCTGAGCAACCTGAGCGGGGAGCATCTGCGGGAGGCCGGCGCAAATTTTTCGTCGGCAGCTTCGGTTCTGACGGGATGACCTCCGCGGGGGCGGCGCCGCGCTCGATCGACTACTTCGTGCTGCGGGCGTGCGAGCGGTTCGGCATGAGCGAACGGGAGTTCCGCGGGATGTCGTACGCGGAGCAGGTGCGGGTGGTGGCGTATGAGCGGCTGAGGGAAGAGGAGGAGCGGGGTGGGCCGTCGACTGCGTATTCTGCGACGGAGAGTGATGAGGGGATGAGGAGGTGAGGGGATGAGGAGAGAAGGCGATGGCCGATTTGAATGATCTATCGACGGTGGGCGGCGAGGAACTGACGGAGGCACAGATCCGCGGGATCCTGGCGCAGATTGACCTCGACATTACCAATCTGGTGCGCGACGGCAAGCTGTCGGCGCTGCGCTACGTCGTCGGAGGCCAGGAGGGGCAGCGAACCGATCGCGCGGCGAACCTGCGGGCGCTGCTGGAGGCGCGGCGGCATTACGAACGGCTGCTGGAGTCGCGGCCGGCGTGGGAAGTGTCGCAGGGGATCGACTGCTGCCGGGAGGGGCGTGGTACATGAACGTCGATACGGTCATCACAGCGGCGGATCGGGACCAGTGCTTCGCAGACTGGGGCGTGCCGGTCGTGCTGCGCGAAGTGACGCAGACGTACGACCCGGAGACGGGAGCGCTGGCGGAGACATACGTCGATCACGCGACCACGGCCATTGTGGGGCGCGCGCAGATTGATTCGCAGCCCGGGACGGCCGGGCAGCACGCGGCGCGCGAGCTGAGATTCTTGATCCGGTCGGACGATCTGCCGAGCGGTGTGGAACCCCGTTCGGCGCGCGTGGTGTACCAGGGGGTTGAGTATCGCATTAAGTCAAACAGCATGTCAGCGACGGGCGGAATCCTGGCGCTGAATGGACGGCGATGTTGAGTCCGCAGGTCGAGTGGGAAGGAACCGATAATGCGGTTGACGATTGAGATCGACGATCAGGCGAGCACGAGGCTGCAGGAACTGGCCGAGTCGGAACTGCCGGAATCGCGGCGGCGGCTCGTGCAGGATGCCATGCGCGAGGCGCTGGGGCGGACGATCGAGATGAATCCCGTCGACACGGGGCGCTCCCGCGCGGCATGGGTGGCGGCGCTGACACAAGCGGGCGGGAGTCCGCCGCCGGGTTGGCGCGGGCCGCATCCGGATGGGGGCGCGATCGCCCAGGGAGCCTCGCTCGGGGGGCTCGAGCCGGCGGATGAAGGGGACACAACGTCGATGACGGCCCGGAATGCGGTGCACTATGTGCCGTTCCTCGAATATGGCACGTCGCGGATGTCGCCGTTTGCGATGGTGCGACGGGCGCTGACGCTGGCACAACAGCGCGTGCGGTCGCTGTTTCGGTTTCCAGGGAAGTGATGGCCATGATCAGCGGCGAAGACATCACGCGCAGCGTGCAGGTCTGGTGGCGAGACAGCTTCCCGCCGGCGGCGGCAACGATCTACCCGGGCCAGCAGATCGAGACGTCGCAGCTTGCAGAGTGGGTCGAGCTGTGGGTCGACGCCTGGCACGACCGGCTGCGGCGCGATGTGGCACCGGATGAGCTGCTGGTGTCGATCACGGTGCACTGTTTCAGTCGGCATCCGACGCAGGCGACGAACGTTCAGTCGCTCGCCGATAGCGCGCGAGCTGGGCTCGCGCGCCAGATGATCGACGTGCTCGACTTCTCCGAGAGCGGGACACCGGTCGTTGCACAAGTGCGTACGCGCGAGGCGGAGACGCGCGACTTGACTCGCAGTCACAGTGAGACGACGCGCGGCGTATTGCATCACGTCGTCGTGACCGTGACAGCCGTCGTGCAGGAGCTTGTCGCGGCGGAGTGAGCCCACCGTAGTACGAGGCAGACAGGAAAATTGAGGACAGGAAAATGTGAGCAGACGAGGCCGCAGGAATTTTCCTGTCCTCGAACTTCCTGTCTGTACTTCAACACAGCTTGGGAGGAATGACGATGCCCGTATCGAACATTGTGCGGAACCTGCGTGACGGCGAACTGGTGATCAAGGACGGGACAGCCGGCACGCCGCAGTCGCTCACCGTCCTGCTCGACGAGGGAGACCTGCGATGGACCGTGCGGTCGCAGACGATCGAAGTCAAGGACCGCGGCTCGATCGCGGCCGGCCACACCCGGAAGGGAGACGACGAATCGGTCGCACTCTCGTTCACGGCCAGGTGGACCCAGCTTGTGGGGAAAGCCGCCAATCCTGCCGATCCGCTGCAACTCTACGAGATGCTGATGTTCGCCTCGGGGGCCAATGTGGTGAGCACGTCGCCGGCGGGGGAGCAGAACACACTGACGTTGCAGTTCACCGTGCTCGATCCGAAAGGGGCTGCCAGCGAGCGGATCACGTTCTCCAGGGTGTACCGCGAGTCGCTGACGATGTCGGAGGGGGAGGATGCGAACCTGATCGCGTTCACCGGGCGGGCGTTTCAGGTGGCGCCGCTTGTGGAGCGGGTGTGACGCGAAAACATGGGACAGGGCACGGGGGAAAGGGGGCACGGGAGCGCGGGGGAAATGGCGTCCATGCTTCTCCCATTCCCCCACGCTCCCGCTCTCCCACGCCGCGGCGATTGATGCCTCTGCATTGAAGGAACAGGACGATGGCGTTTACGGAGTCACTTACCGTTCGGATCCTGGGTGACAGCTCGGGGCTGAGGCGCGAGCTGGAGTCGGTGGTGGGGGAAATCCGATCGCTGCGCGGTGAGCTGGACCAGGTCACCAACATCGGCGAACAGATCGGAGAGGGCTTCGGACGCGCGGACGGTGCGGTCCGGCCGCTGGAGCAGATCAGCCAGGCGCTGTCGCGGATCACGACGCAGGTCCAGTCGCTCAGCCAGACGCCGCTCACACTGGACGTGCAGCCGGCATTGGCCTCGCTGCAGCAGTTGAGCCTCACGATCGCGACCATCGCCGCGCAACTGCAGGCGCTGGCCGCGATCCCCGTCGGGATCGGCGGAGCGCCCGCGGGCGGCGGCCCCATCCGGCAATTCGCGCGCGGAGGACTCGTCACGGGACCGCTCGGGAACGACGCAATCCCCGCACTGCTGACGGCGGGCGAGTTCGTGCTGAACCGGCAGGCGGCTCAGACGCTCGGCACGAGCTTCCTGGAGGCGCTCAACGCACAACCGGGCGCGCGCCGCACAGTCCCATCGGTCCGTGAGGCGGGCACGCGCGTGCAGCAGACGAGCAATCACTTTGGCGGGATCACGATCAATGTGGCCCAGTCGTCCGGCGTCAACGAGATCATCCGGGATCTGCGGCTGCAGGGAGTGATGTTAAGGAACAGAAGGGGTTAGTGGGTGGTGGGTAGTGGATAGTGGGTAGCAGACCGAGGCCGAGACTCTCTCGCTACCCACTACCCACCACCCACTCACCGCTGGAGTCAAAGCTATGTTCACCTTCAAACCCGCCATCTGGCGCAATTCAACGCTGTACGAACTGCCGCGGCCGATCGTGTCGGTGCGACTGCTGGATAGTTTCGACTTCGAGCAGTTCAAGGTGCCGCTGGCGGCCGGTGACGCCGTCGAAGGCCGGTCGCAGAACGGCGTCGACGTCTCAGTCGAGGGTCAGATCGGCACACAGGCGGGGCAGCTCAAGGCGGATGAAGCGACGATGTTTGCCGCCATCGAAGCGCTCCGCGCCAACCTGGCTACCGACACGCCGGAAGACACGTTCGAACTGTTCCTGTACCAGGATCCCGGCTCGTCGACATATCGCTCGCTCCGCGGCTGTTCGGCAGTGCGGTTCGAGTACGACATCTCGGACCCGCACCTGTTCACGTACGCCGTGGTGATA
>CAZWGW010000660.1:1102-4495 GCA_964633565.1 uncultured Planctomycetaceae bacterium | reverse complement strand
GATCTACGACGCGCAGGGAAAAGAGGTCAAAGTGCTCTGCGGTCAGGGGCGCGCGCCGCTCGATGAACACGCGATTGCGTGGTTCATGGAACACGGCATCCCCGCCAAAGGGAGTATGCAGGCCGCGCCGGTCCCCGGCGCACCGGACCTGTGCGTCACGCTGCTCCGTCGGTATGGCACCATCTCGTTCGAACGGGCCGCGGCGCCGATGCTGCGCCTGCTCGACGCCGGCACGCTCGACTGGCATCCGCGCCTCGCCGTCACAGTCCGCAAGATGATCGCCGCCGAGCGCGACGCGGCCGGCACGCGCGACCAGCGCCTCGCCGCCGCCCGCGACCGTTTCTACACCGGCGATATCGCCGACGAACTGGAAGCGTGGTATATCGAGACTGGCGCGTTCCTGCGCAAGCGCGACCTGGCCGCCCATCGCACGACCGTGGAAGACCCGGTCTCGGTGAATTTCCGCGGCTACACCGTCCATAAGTGCCCGCCGTGGACTCAGGGGCCGTCCCTCTGTCAGACGCTGCGCCTGCTGGAGGGCTTTCCGCTTGAGCGGATGGGGCACCTCTCCGCCGATTACATCCACGTCGTCGGCGAATCCCTGAAACTTGGCCTGGCCGATCGCGACGAGTACTACGGCGACCCGGCGTTCGTCGACGTGCCGCTTGATCGGCTGCTGGCGGACGTATATACGGAGAAACGCCGCGCACTCATTGACATGCAGTCCGCCTCGAACGAACGGCGGCCGGGAGACCCGTACCATACGCTGGCGCTGCGCAGCGCCGACAGTGCGGCAGGTGAGCCGACCGCCATTCCCATCCAGGACACGTCGACCTGCGTCGTGGCCGACCGCTGGGGCAACGTCGTCGCCGCCACGCCGAGCTGCAACCAGTTGACCAACGTGCCGGGACCCTCCGGGGTCTCGCAGGGGAACCGTGTCCGCTGCCTCAACACAAGTCCGGGGCACCCGAACTGCATTCAGCCCGGCAAACGGCCGCGGATCACGCTGACGCCGACGATTGTCACGAAGGAGGGCCGGCCCGTGATTGCCGTCAGCGTCGCCGGCGGCGATCTGCAGGACCAGACGACGCTCAACGTCCTGCTCAATCACATCGACTTCGGAATGCCCGCCGCCGAGGCCGTCACGGCCCCCCGTTTCAGCACGGGACACCACCAGAACTCGTTCGATCCCGATCCCGAGCGCGAGAAGGCGATCGTCGCCCTGCGCAGCCTGCAGATCAACGACTCCGTGCCGACGGAAGTCCGCGACGACCTCGCCCGCCGCGGGCACGTCATCAAGACCACGACCGGTCCGATCGGCCACCCCGTGATGCTCGTCATCGACCCCGCCGGGCTCATCGACGCGGCCGGCGACCCCGCCGCAAAGCGCCACGCGGCGGCAATCGAATGACCGGGCGCGATGGCTGCCTTTTCGGTCCGCAAGAGGCGACTCTGGCGCCCCCCCTTTCGCGCTGTCCGGCATATCCGGCAGGGTCGTCAAACTGCCGGGCAGATCCCACGGATTGACGCCGACGGAACACTCTGAGCGTGCCGGCCGCCGCGCGGCCGCCGATGATCTGAGTACGATTGGGGGACACCGCGCTCAGGCGGCAGTGCCGCCGGAACTGACCATCGACAGACGACCTTTTGCCCGACCCGCGCGCCCTCCACGATCACACCCACACCACTCCGGACCCAACCGGGATACGATTCGCCGACGCGCCCCACGGAGACGCGGGCCATGACGGCCCGCCTCCGGCGCCTCGCGACAGGAACAGGGAGTCAGGACGATGCTGGTTCTTTCGCGACATCGAGACGAGAGCATTATCATCGGTGACGACATCGTCATCACCGTGGTGGACATCCGGGGCGACAAGGTGCGGCTCGGCATCCAGGCCCCGACGCACATCCCCGTGCATCGCCAGGAAATCTACGAGGCGATCCAGCGGGAGAAGTCCCGCGGCCAGGGTGACGCGGGAGGCGAGAAGCCTCCGCAGGCCTGAACTGAGCATTCAACCCCGAGCAGACACGCTTGCAGCACTTCGCACACACGGAGGAGCCCGTCATGTAACCACTGCCATGCGGCCGGCGGCGTCGCCGGGCGACGAGGTGAGCAGAAATGATCAACGGCGGCGTTTCTTCTTCCCACGATGACGCTCCGATCGTGCCTTCGTCGCGCCGGCAGCTCCCGCGGCTGTCACTGCGGCTTGCGGTCGATCCGGCCCGCGCAAATTCGGATTCCCGGCCGCTCCGTCACCGGATGCCGGCGGGCCTGCCGGAGACGGATCGGGCTTGAGCACCGCGGCGGCCGATTCGGCGGCAGCCGCCAGCGCCGGCAGGGTCCGCTGCGCCAGCCGCTCGCGGGACAGTTCGACCAGTTCCAGATTGAAGATCTTCACCAGGGCGTGCAGGCAGGACGCGACGATCGGCCCGATGAACACCCCCCACAGTCCCAGCACCTGCAGGCCGCCGAGCACGCTGATCAGCGCCAGCAGCGGGTGCAGCTTGGTGTCGGACTTCAGCACGTATGTGCGGACGACGTTGTCGATCATGCCGACCACCGCCACGCCGTACACCGCCAGCAGCACCGCCGCGCCCATCTGGCCGCGCGCCACCAGGATCACCGCACACGGTCCCCAGATCAGCCACGCGCCGGCCATCGGGATCAGCGACGCCACCGTCGCCAGAATGAACAGAATGAACAGGTTCTCGAAGCCGGCCAGCCACAAAGCGAGCGTCGTCGCCACTCCCTGCACCAGGGCCGCCATGAACGTCGCCATCACGACGGCCCGCACCACCTTGGCAAACTGGTTCAGCAACTGCCGCTGGTAGTCCGCCTGCACCGGGATCAGCGATTCCGTCGCGGCCAGCAGCGCGGTCCCGTCGGCGTAGAAATAGTAGAGAGCCACGACGAAGATCAGTATCTCCAGGACGGCGGTCGCCACGACGGCGACCGTGCCGGTCACGAGGTCGATCGTGCCGCCGGCGATCCCGAGCGACCGGTCTCCCAGCGCCTTGAAGCCTTCGCGAAGCTTCAGTTGCGCCTGTTCGCGCAACTTTTCCGGGGTCACATGCCGTTCCTGCGGCAGAAACCGGTTGACAAAGACGACGGAGCCCTGGATGAACCGCGCCGGCGCGGACTGCGCCTCCCCCCCGGACGTGGAAAACAACTCATCCCACGTCTGCCTATCGGCGACCCGCACCGCGAATGAATACAGTTGCAGCGAGCCGAGGACCGTTCCCGCGACGAGCGGCACGAGCAGCGCCGCCACAACCACGCCCGTCGCCAGCCCCGCCGCCAGCCGGATACGGCCTTTCGTCCGCCGCACGAAATACAGGAACAGCGGCTGACTGAGGACGGCGACCACGCCGGCGAGGAACAGCGGCAGCAGG
>CAZWGW010000660.1:0-1092 GCA_964633565.1 uncultured Planctomycetaceae bacterium | reverse complement strand
AGGAATGGCGCAATCACCCGGAAGAACGTGATGCCGAGCACCACGATCAGCGTCAGCAGCACGGAGAGAGAGATCAGTCGAGCCATGGGGATGGGGGGTCGTGCGTTTCAAATGAAGATGAGTGGAGGCACGCCAGGCGGGTTCCGTACTCCCCTGTTCTACGTTGGTCGGGACGTACACGGCAAGTTCGTCCCAATCCGGAAGCCGGCGTCGTGTTGCGCCAGTCATCAACCGGGAAGCTGCTTGAATTCCGCACTCAATCTGTCAGCAAGCCCTTTCTGCGCAGGTGCCGAGGTCATGGCCCGGGCGCCTTTGGACCTGGCCGGCAGAATCCGCCGCTCGCTCGATTTTGCGAGACCGTGGCTGTCGGGATGGTTCAGACGCAACGTGTTGCTGCAGAGCAGTCTGCGGGAGAAACCGGCAACTCTGCCGACTGTCGCGACAGGTTGACCGCCATCACGAGATAGCATACAGGGTCGCGCCCCCCTGTGTCCCGCCCGATGATCGGGCGGCTCCGTCACGGTTTACGGTGAAGGAATCCCCATGAACCGACATCACTGGCTGCCGCTCGCTCTCTTCGTCTCCTGCACCACATGGGGTTGCACGACGGCCCAGACGTCGAACACGGCCCGCACGGCCACCGAGCAACTGCTGATCTCCAACGCCGTCGATTACTCGCTCGACAAGGTCGACTTCCGGCCGTTCGCCGGGCAGAACGTGTACTTCGAAGAGAAGTACGTGGATTGCGTGGACAAGAACTACGTGATCGCCTCGATCCGCCACCGCCTGCTGAGCGCCGGGGCGTTGCTGGTCGCCAAGCCGGAGACGGCCGACGTGATCGTCGAGGCGCGGAGCGGTGGCGTGGGGACGACGACGTCCGAGTCGTTCGTCGGCGTGCCCGAGATCGTCCTCCCCGGCACGGTGACGCTGCCGGAGGTGCGGCTCGTGAACCGCTCGCGGCAGGAGGGGATCGCGAAGATCGGCATTACGGCGTACGACGCGAAGAGCGGCCAGGCGCTCGGCCCAGGCGGACAGACGATGGCCCGGATGGACGACAACACCTGGTACGTGGCGGGAGTGGGGCCGTGGAAA
>CAZWGW010000659.1:0-4499 GCA_964633565.1 uncultured Planctomycetaceae bacterium | reverse complement strand
AAGCCGATGGCCGTCCGCTCGCGGCGGATCGATTCGTAGTAGCTGCCGTACCACATCAGGTACACACCGTCGACCTGCAGCACCGTGGGATAGACGAATACCTCCGCCTCCCAGGGCTGGCTCAGCCGCAACACCGGCCGCTCCGTGACCGTCCAGTGCGTGCCGTCGTCGCTGGAGGCGTGCCGCAACACCCACGGCCGCCGGCTGACGTCGCTGAACCACATCTGATACGTCTCGCCCGTCCTGAGGATGGACGGACAATAGACGTTCTCCAGCAGCGCGGCGGACGGATCAGTCCAGTGGATTCCGTCGGCGCTCGACGATTCGTGCAACGTGTGCAGCCCCCCTTTGCCGAGCGTGGCGGCGGCGTACCACATCCGCAGCTTTCCGTCTTCGCGCCGCACGCTCCCATCGGGACTTCGCAAGAACGCTGGAGTCAGCACCGAGTGAGCGCCGTCCGGAAAGCCGAGCACGGGATTGTCGCCGAACTTCTCAAACTGCCGGCCGTCAGCGCTCGTCGCGAGCCCCAGCCGGAAAACACGATTTCCCGGGTCGCCGCGCGAGCCGGAATACCACAGGGAGAACTGGTCCTCTTCGCGCACGACGGCCGGGGCAAAGATGTGCTGGTCGTCGAAGTCTCCCGGTGCGCCGAGCGACACGATCGGGCCATCGGTGTCGCGCTGCCAGTGTTGTGGCTCCAGCCACCGGCGCAGTTCCTCCGGCGGGTCAGCGGCGGCGGTCGAAGTGAGCACGAGGAAAGCAGCGAGCCGAATCACGCCGCGAAATGTCGAAATCGAGGGGCGCATGTTCGACAATCTTTCCAGAGGGAGGGGGCGGTTAAACCCACCTTCTACCGCGGTAGACTGGGTCGGTCAATTCGGGGGAGGATGTTGTCGAGGTGCAGCAACATTGCACGGCGCAATCAGATGCGTCGAGCCGGTTCTCTCCGGCATCGGGCGTCGGTATAATCCAGCTTTCGTGCATCGGAAAATCGAAGGAGGACCCTATGTCGGGGGATCGGCCGTTGTCGCCAAACGACGATCGGGCGACTCGGGACGGGTGTGAGTTGCAGGGCTGCTTTTGCCCTCACGAAGGGCTGGTCCAGCAGTCGTCGCTGGAATTCCGCGAGCAGGTCCGCGATCTGCTGCGCGCGCGCCTCCGCGTGGCATCGATCATTCTGTTCGGCGCATTCCTGGCGTTTTTCGTCCGCGATCTGGTCGTCTCGGGCGATCTCCTTTACCAGGGACCCTGGGTACAGTTTGCGCACCTGTTGGTCACGCTCGTCGAAGGGGCGTTTGTCGTGCTGTTGTGCCGCCGCTGCCGACAGACGACGTTCAAGCTGCGCTCCATTGAACTGGTCATGTTCCTGCTGCCGGCGGCGTACCTTGCCGTCCGACAATACCTGTTCTTCACACGCGAACCGGCCGGAACCGCCGAACTCGCGGCGTATCAGTTCATCGCCAATTCGATCCCCTGGATCATGCTGCTGGTGATCTACGGGATGTTCATACCCAACTCGTGGCGGCGGTCGGCCGCCGTGGTGACGCTGCTGGCGCTCGCCCCCTTTGCAACGGTGTTTATCGCGTCGCGGCACCTGCCGCTCATGCGTGAGGCGCTCTCCTCCGGCACGCTGTCGTTCCACGGGTTGCAGATCGCCATCGCGTGCATCGTCGCGGTGTACGGCTCACACAAGCTCGGCGCTCTGCGCCGGGAGGCGTTCGACGCGAAGAAAGTCGGCGTATACTCGCTCAAGCGGCTGCTCGGAAGCGGGGGCATGGGGGAGGTGTATCTGGCCGAGCATCAGTTGCTGAAACGGCCCTGCGCGGTCAAGCTCATCCGGCCGGACCGCGCGGGCGACGCGGCGGCGATCGCCCGGTTTGAAAGCGAAGTGCAGTCGACGGCGCGGCTCACGCATCCCAACACCGTGGAGATCTATGACTACGGCGTGACGGAGCACGGCGTGTTCTTTTACGTAATGGAGTTCCTCCCCGGGCTGAGCCTGCAGGAAATCGTCGACCGTACCGGGCCGATGCCGCCGGCGCGCGTCGTGTACCTGTTGCGCCAGGTCTGCTCGGCCCTGGCGGAAGCGCACCGGACTGGTCTGATTCACCGCGACATCAAGCCCGGGAATATTTTCGCGGCCGAGCGGGGCGGGTTGTATGACTTTGCGAAGCTGCTCGACTTCGGCCTGGTCAAGTCGACCGGGTTCGGCGACAGCGACGTGCACGTGACGCGGGAAGGGATCGTGCTCGGCTCGCCGCTCTACTCGGCGCCGGAGACGGCGATGGGGAACTTCGAGGTCGACGCGCGGACTGATATCTATTCGCTCGGAGCAACCGCGTATTTTCTATTGACGGGGCGTCCCGTGTTCCCTGGAGACAAGGCCCTGCAGATCGTGTTCGCGCACGCCAGGGAATCGCCTACTCCCTTGTCGCAGTTCCGCCAGGACGTTCCCTCCGAACTGGAGTCAATCGTGCTGAAGTGCCTCGCGAAGTCCCCCGGCGACCGCTACCAGACGGCTTCGGAACTCGAGTCGGCACTTTCGGAATCGATCGCCGGCGACGGCTGGGACACGCACGCGGCCGAACGCTGGTGGCGCGAGTCAGCCGATTTCACCGCGCGGCGGCTTGCCGAGCGCGTCGACGAATACGCGGTCACCGCCGTGGGCGGCACATCGCTGTAGATTGTGCCCGGCGTCCCACGATCTCATGCGGAGTTGACGCGCTGCGGCTGCCGGCGCGAGAATCGCCGCCGAGGCAATACCGCATGAAGCAGTTCGTCAGCGACCACTTCCAGTTCTTCCGCGAGTACGTGCGCCGGTTCGAGACGACCGGCGCGGTGGCGCCCAGCAGCCGGTTCCTGGCCCGGGCGCTGACGCGCCCGCTGCGCGAGCGGGCGGACCCGGTTCGCGTGCTCGAAGTCGGTCCCGGGACCGGCGCGGTGACCCGCGCGATCGTGAGGCACATCAAGCCGGGGGACCGCCTCGACCTCGTCGAGATTAACGAGCGGTTCGCCGCGTTGCTCAAGGACCGCTTTGCCGCTGATCCGTATTACCGGCACGTCGCGGACCGCGCGGAAGTGCACGTCTGCCCGCTGCAGGCGTTCTCTCCGACGGGGCGGTACGACGTGATCGTCTCCGGCCTGCCGTTCAATAACTTCCCCGCGGCCCTCGTTGAAGAACTGCTGGACCTGTGCCTGGAACTGCTCAATCCGGGCGGCACGCTGTCGTTCTTCGAGTACATGTACGTGCGGCCGCTGCGCCGACTGGTGGCCCGCTCGCAGGAGAAGACGCGGCTGGGAGAGATCGAACGCATCCTGCAGGAGCGGTTCTCCCGCAACCGCTTTCACACCGACTGGGTGTTCGTGAATGTCCCCCCGGCATGGGTGCAGCACCTGCGCGCCGCGACGGCCCCGGTCGCGCAAATGTGCGCAAAGTGACTTCTGTTCCTCGGAGATTCATCCGCGGCCGCCACGATTCGCGACGCCTGTTGGTTGAGCAGCGCTGCCGTGACGCCTAGAATCGCGGTTTACGTCACAGCACCCAGTGAGTTGCGCATGCCACGACTTTTTGTCAACACCCTCAGCGACGGGCAGTCTGTTGAGGAGGTGTATCTGCTTTCAGATAAACAACTTCGAGCCAACCGTGCCGGTGGCTTGTACCTGCTGGCCCAGCTCCGGGACCGGACCGGACAGATCAGTGGACTGCTCTGGAACGTCAGCGAACAGGAGATGTCCCACTTTGCCGCGGGCGACTACGTTCGGATTCGCGGCAAGGTCCAGCTCTATCAGGGGAACCTGCAGATCATCCTGACGCACGTCGAAGCGGTCCCGAGGACAAACATTGAACCGGAAGAGTTCATTCCCGCCACCAGTCAGGACACGCAGCGGCTGCTGGACCGGTTGCGACAGATCCTGCTTGGAATCGAGGACGTGCATCTCCGGACGCTGATGGAGTGCTTCCTCGTCGACGAAGAAATCGTCACAGGACTGAGCCGCGCGCCGGCAGGAGTGCGGCTCCAGCACGCGTTTCACGGCGGCCTGCTGGAGCACGTGGTGAATGTGCTGGAGACGGCGCTGCGCGTGATGGACCTGTTCCCCAAGGTCAATCCGAGCCTGCTTTTGGCCGGCATCTTTCTGCACGATCTGGGCAAGATCCGCGAACTGGCCTTTGAGGAAACGTTTTCCTACACCGACGAAGGGCAGCTCATCGGGCACCTCGTGATCGGCATCGAGATGCTGAACGAAAAAGTGCCGGAGGTCGAGAAGATGACCGGGGAGCTGTTTCCGCGCGAAACGCTGCTGCGGCTGAAGCACATGATCCTCAGCCACCACGGCAGCTATGAGTTCGGCAGTCCCAAACTCCCGATGACGCCCGAAGCGATCGCGCTGAACTATCTCGATAACCTCGACGCCAAGATCAACGAGTTCAAGTCCTTGATCGAGAGCGACCCCAACTCCGACGCCGTCTGGACGCCCTACAACACCAACCTGGGGCGGAA
>CAZWGW010000658.1:2677-4502 GCA_964633565.1 uncultured Planctomycetaceae bacterium | reverse complement strand
GCGCGGAGCAGAAGCTGCCGGTCGTGCTCCTCGACCGGCCGAATCCGCTTGGCGGCGAGATCGTCGAAGGCCCGGTGCTCGATTCGGCGTTCGCCAGCTTCGTCGGCCGCGCGCCGCTGCCGATGCGTCATGGATTGACGATCGGCGAACTTGCGCTGCATTTGAACGAAACGATGGCGATCGGCGCGGAACTGGAGGTCGTGCCGCTCAAGGGCTGGCGGCGGGACATGCTCTGGCCCGACACGGGGCTGCCATGGGTGCCCCCGTCGCCCAACTTGCCGACGTTCGCTTCGGCCTTGGTCTACCCGGGGCAGGTGCTGCTGGAGGGGACGAACCTGTCCGAAGGGCGGGGCACGACGACGCCGTTTGAGGTTGTCGGCGCGCCGTTCGTCGACGGGTTCCGGCTGGCGGAGGCGCTGTCGTTGGAGTCCAGCCTTCGGGCTGCCGAAGCTGAAACGCAGGCTGAAGCCTGTACGCCAACGGGGGTCATTTTCCGCCCGTTCCGGTTCCGGCCGACGTTCGACAAGTGGGCCGGCGAGAGCTGCGGCGGCGTGATGCTGCACGTGACCGATGCGCGCACGTTCCGCCCGTATCGAACGACGCTCCGCGTCCTGGCGGCCGTCAAACGGCTCTGGCCATCTGAGTTCGCCTGGCGTCCGCCGCCGTACGAGTATGAAACGGAGAAGATGCCGATCGACATCCTCGGCGGGTCGTCCCGACTGCGGGCGTGGATTGACGTCGGCGCCGTGGATGGCGAACCTCCCGCGGACCTGATCGGCGACACCGTTGCGTCCAACTGGCGCCAAACAACGCGGCCGGCGTCGCCGCTATACGCCTGATGTCGACAACCGCTGGTACACGATCGCAGCCAGCACGGCCCCGGCGATCGGTCCGAGCACGGGGATCAGCGCGTAGCTCCAGTCGCTGTCCCCCTTGCCCTTGATCGGCAGCAGTTGATGCGCGATCCGCGGACCGAGGTCGCGGGCCGGGTTGATGGCGTAGCCCGTTGTGCCGCCGAGCGACAGGCCGATGGCAAACACGATCAGTCCGACCGGCATCGCCCCGAGCGCGCCCATGCCGATCTTGACTTTCTGCGCATCGGACGCGGTCCCCAGTTCAAACGTCGGGTCGACGGCGAGCAGCACGGCATAGACCAGCACGAACGTGCCGACAACCTCGCACAGGAAGTTTCCCGGCGGAGTGCGGATGGCCGGTCCCGTACAAAAGGTCGCGAGTTTCGCGCCCGCATCGTCGGTCACATCGTAATGCGGCTTGTAGAACGCATAGACCAGCACAGCACCGAGGAACGCGCCGGCCATCTGGGCCGCGATGTAACCGGGGACTTTCGGCCAGGCGAATTCACCCGCCGCAGCCAGTCCGATCGAGACGGCCGGGTTGAGGTGGGCGCCGCTGAACTGTCCCACGCACAGGACGGCCGTGAAGACTGCGAGGCCCCAGCCGGCGGTGATCACAATCCAGCCGGAGGCGGCCCCCTTGGTCTGCTTGAGCACGACGTTGGCGACGACGCCGTCCCCCAGCAGGATCAGGATGGCCGTGCCGATCAGTTCCGCGAGATAGACGTTCATCGTGCGCGTCTCACCGCATTGGAGGGTCGTTGATCGTGCTCCGGGGCGCGTCCCTGGCACGCGGCACAAGGACGCGGGCAATGGAGCCGGACGACTCGCGTGATTCTGACCCGAACATCCGCGAAGGGCAACAGTCGACCCATCCAACTCGACTGCAGTTTGCGGGTTACTGCACACAGTCTACCACCGGCGGGACCCGCTGTCCCGGACGATCCGCCCGAGGTGATGCGATGAGCGTG
>CAZWGW010000658.1:0-2667 GCA_964633565.1 uncultured Planctomycetaceae bacterium | reverse complement strand
GAACCGAACATCCGCGAAGGGCAACAGTCGACCCATCCAACTCGACTGATTCAAGCCCGGGGGGTATCCTGTGGTCATCGCACCGGTCGTCGAACCGATCCTTTCTGGAGCACGCGCCATGCCCGAGTCCGTCAATCGCCGCCGCTTCCTCACGTCCACCGCCGCCGGCGCCGCTGCCACGACGTTCTTCGCGCCGGCGGTCTTCACACAGGAGACGCCGCCGTCGGAGCAGATTACGGTCGGCGTGATGGGCCTCAGCCGCGGCCTGTCGCTGTGCCAGACGTTCGGCAGCCTGCCGGGCGTGCGGCTCAAGTATGTGTGCGACGTCGACAGTCAGCGCGTCACAGCAGCGAAGGCCGCGATCGAAAAGAACACCGCACAGCGTCCCGAGGGGGTTGGCGATTTCCGCAGGATTCTCGACGATCCCGAAGTCGACGTCTTCGTGTGCGCTGCGCCCAACCACTGGCATGCGCCGGCGACGATCCTCGCCTGCACTCACGGCAAGCACGTCTACGTTGAAAAACCGTGCTGCCACAACCCGCGTGAAGGGGAGCTGATGGTCGAAGCGGCCCGCAAGCACCAGCGCGCCGTCCAGATGGGTTCGCAGCGCCGCAGCAGTGCCGGCTTCCAGGAGGCGATCCGCCAGCTCCGCGACGGGGTCATCGGCCGCGTGTACCTGGCGCGGTCGTGGTACAACGCCCTGCGGCCATCGATCGGCAAGGGGCAGCCCGCGGCCGTGCCGGAACACCTTAACTACGACCTGTGGCAGGGCCCCGCGCCGCGCACGCCCTACGTCGACAACCGCGTGCATTACAACTGGCACTGGTTCTGGCACTGGGGGAACGGCGAATTGGGGAACAACGGCATCCACGCGCTCGACATCTGCCGCTGGGGGCTGGGGGCGGAGTTCCCGATCCGCGTGACGTCATCCGGCGGCCGCTATCGTTACGAGGACGACCAGCAGACCCCCGATACACACGTCGCGGCATTCGAGTTCGAGGGGGGCAAGGCGGCCACCTGGGAGGGGCTGAGCTGCAACAAGCACGAATGCGCCACCGGCTTTGTCGCGTTCTACGGCGAGGAGGGAGCGCTGGAACTCGACTATTCGGGGACGTTCCGGATTTACGACACCGATGACAAGCTCGTCCGCGAAGAAAAAGGGAGCTACAAGGACGCCGACCACGCCGGCAACCTGCTGCAGGCGATCCGCGACGACAAACCGCTCAACCTGAACGCCGAAATCCTGGAGGGGCACAAGAGTACGCTCCTGTGCCACTTGGGGAACATTGCGTGGCGCACCGGGCGCGTGCTGAACTGCAGCCCGACCGATGGGCGTATCCTGGGAGACGACAAGGCGCTCGCGATGTGGTCGCGGGATTACGAACAGGGGTGGGAGCCGGTGGTGTGAACCGGTGGTCGGTCCGAATCCGGCGCGTCGTCTGCACGTTTACCGCATTCCGCGCGACCGTCGTTTGTCGCGGCGGGCTTCGGCAACAAGTGTGTCCTTCTCCAGTTCCAGTTCGCGGCGGACCCAGTCGACGCGGGCGCGCTCCTCGAGTGTGAGACTGTACTTGATTCGCTTTGCGATTCTCTTGCGTCTCATCGGTGACCTCCGAGTTGATCGGGCTATGATGCGCTGACCTCAGGTTCTTCGAGCCGCGGGTCGTCGTCCCACAGCACCTGATACCCACCCGCGTCGTCGACGAACACGACGGCGCCGCGGCCCTTGATCCAGCCGTGCGTCACCCCCTCGACCTTCATCTTCTTGTGGAATCGCACGCGGTCGAAGTGCTGCACGTGGCCGCCTCCTTTTCCGTCCCACGCCAGCAGCCGGAACGGGGCCTCTCCGGCACTGGTCGCATTGCCGGTGATGATCAGGAACACGCCGCGGGAGGGATCGAATTCCATCGCGCGGATGCCCTGCTCTTCGCCGTCGCCGGCGAGTTCCAGCAGGACGGAAGGGAGCAATTCGAAGTTGCCCAGGTCCCACGGACCGTCGATCTGTCTGATCCGGACCCTGACGACCAGAGCTTGACCGTCGAAGACCGGAGTCCGCACGCCCAGCAGCAGGGCCTCGTCGGCAGGGCTCCATGCGAGACCTTCAACGTTGAGGCCGCCGTCGTCGGGCAGGCGTCGTGATGCCTTCTGGAGTTCGGGTGCGTGTTCCACGAGCCATTCGCGAAACCCGGACAGGACCTCGGCCTCCGGCGCACTGTTCTCACCGATCCGCACCCGCAGCAGGCAACTCCGGGCGTCGGTCGGTTTACCGCGGCGGCTCTTTTTCCTGTGACGTCCCTTACGGCGTTTCAGGCTGAACGACGGACTCGCAAACAGGAACCGGGTGCCGCCGACCGTCGTCTGCGTCAATCCCTCCAGATCATCCATGGCCCCTGGCTCGACGCCGCGAATGGAATGTCGGAACAGCGGACACGCCATCGATCCGTCGCCGGCCAGGCGCAGCTCGAACAGTCCGTCGCCGATATTGTTGTCGCAAAACAGGAAACGCGAATCGTCGAAGGCGACGACTTCCGACGCGTTGTGCGGCTCAGGACCGGGCTGCTCGCCAAAGGAGATCGGCCTGATGCGCTGTTTCTTGTCCGACTCTTCGAAAGGTTGCGTCACCATCACGGTCGCCCTGCTGCACAATCATTGTTGGATTGTCCACGA
>CAZWGW010000657.1:0-4505 GCA_964633565.1 uncultured Planctomycetaceae bacterium | reverse complement strand
CTGATACTGCGTGTACGCGCGACCGGCGACGACGGCGAAGCTGGAGTAGCCCTGTCCCAATTCGCGCGACCAGAGGACAGGAGGGCCGGTCTCGGGCCAGTGATCGGCGAGGTCGGTTTCGGCCGAGATACCGGTCAAGTGAGGGCCGCGGAGGGCGGGCCAGTCGGCGGCGGTGGCCGGCATGGCACACAACGCTACCACAACAAGTGTGGCGAACGGATGTAGAGGGCGGGTAACGCCTGAAGCCATCGATGGAAGCGCAAAGTACCTTTTTTTGTGAATTGAACCCGTCTTTCCTACGGCGGATCAACTCTCTCTGTTGGACGCGAAGCAGCCTGGATCGGGTCTGCGGTTGACTGGTCACAGGAGCACCGCGGATTGAACCGGCGGCAAACACGGTTCCATATCCAAAGCGCGACTTCCATTGTTTATGGCTTGATTCCGGCTTGCTCCAGGTACTTCCGGGCCAGCGTCTCCAGATCGGCGCCGTGCTTGCGACTCTGGCTTCCGTAATAACCGGAACTGTTTGTGCCGTCCTCGTTATCAGGCATGATTCGGATGTCGACCGCCTCGGGTAACCGCACGCGCTATCGGAGGTCATCGAATCGATGGAGCAGTTCGGCCGCCGGTCGTTGACCGCGCCAGTACTCTTCCAGCATGACCTCTTGTTTCAATGCGCCGATCTCTGCTGCGACGTCCGGGCTCAACCCGACATCACGGCACATGCGTGAGAACAGGCCCGGCACGGTCTCCCAATGCATTTCCGGATTTGCAACCGCTTCAATGATCGCGTCAGAATCGAACCCGGCCGTCAGCAATGCGTCGGCCCAGGCGGCGAGGTCGCGACCGTCAAGATACCGGCGATGGCACGCTTCCAACACGTCGCCAGTCAGTTTGCCGGGGGTGATGGGGATGGTTCTCATTGAAGGAATGGACTGGTCATTCTTCACTCTCCCCGTAGAGTGCAGCGCGGCGCAGCACGACCAGCGGATTGCCGCCGACCTCGCGCGAGAGAATCCGGCCGTCACGGCCGATCAGCACTCTCGTCGGCCATGCCGAGACATCGTACTGAGCGCAGGTCTCTCCCGCCGCAGAGTCCATCGCAACGGGAAACGTCAGGCGCCGTTCCTCGAGGAATTTGCGGACGTCCGCCTCGGGGACGCTGTTGTGGTGCAGGCCGATGATCACCGCGCCTTTTGAGGAAAACAGCTCGTGGGCCAGTTGCATCCGGGGCAGTTCCGCCACGCAGGGGCCGCACCATGTCGCCCAGAAATCGAGCAGCACGACTTTTCCCCGCAATGATTCCAGCGACAGCGGCGGAGAATTGACCCAGCCGCTGCACGAAAGCTCGCATGCGACAGGCGGCAGTTCCGCGGTCGGAGCGATGTTCAGCGCATCGGTCGCAATGCCCCGGAGATCGAGAGGCACTCGTTCCTCGGCCAGTTCCGTGTAATTCGTCGGGTATCCGGGCGGAAAGCGGTACACTTCGGCATTGCGCCGGCCGTTTCCCAGCGTGAACGCCTTTGCTTCGCCCGCGTCCACGCGGTAGTGCAGGTGGCGGCTCAGTCCCGGAAAGCGGTATCGTCCTGCCTCATCCGTCACACAGATCGCGGAGTTGTAGACCAGCATGCCGGTCTCGTGCAGGAGGAGCGCCTGCAGCGTCACGGTCACTCCCGCGTGCGGCCGGCCATCCGCACCGGTGAGCACGCCGGAAATCGTCGACTCCGGCTGGAGCGTGATCTGCAGTTCCATGCCGCCATCAAGCTTGTCAGCGGATAGCGTGTCGCCACCGGAGAGTCGCTCTGCGAGGGCGCTGGCGGTCACGTGGTACAGGTCGCGCTGTTTCTGATCGACGGGAAGTTCGAATCGTCCCTGATCGTCGGCCAGCGCGACCCTTTCCGCACGTCCGAACAGCGATGTCAGTACGACCAGCGCCCGCGGCTCGGGTTGTCCGTCCGGCCGCATGACGACACCGCGCAGCGGCGGGAGCCGCCGGGCGACGAGGTCGGGCGCCTCCACCGCCTCTCCACCTGGCACATCCACCATCACGCTCTGATCCGCCGCTTCGAATCCACCCCCGTTATCCACAGACAATTTGCCCGTTCCGGCGGGGCCCTGCAGCTCAAAGCGGCCCTCGGAACCCGTGACCGCGACGGCGGCAACGGCCGGACCGATGCGCAAAGACACGTTCACTCCCGACAGCCCCATTCCGTCATTGCTGACCACTCGTCCCCGCACCGTCCCCCGTGGCACAAGTTCGAAACGAACTGCTTCTCCGGTATCGAGGTCGCCCGTCCAACGCAGCATCGCAGTGGAGGGCCGTGCCGCCAGCTCCGGGTGTTCGACCCGTACGGTGAGAAAGTCCTCCGGGACCAGCCGCATGGTCAGTCGGCCCACGTCATCAACCGGTTCCTGCGACACTTCCGGCCAAGAGGATCCGCCGCCGATGACTGTCACCCGAGTTGAACTGGCCGACGCTCCGGCAGGGGACGTGACGTCGACGGTCAGTGATCGGCCGCGCGGCATCGTCACCGGGACCGGTTCCGGGACTCCCGTCGCGATATCAGCAGTCCAGCACCAGGCATAGTCCGGGTGCTTGATGAGGAATCGACATTTCGCTCCGTCCGGGAGATCGCCGATCTGCAGCAGTCCCTGATCGTCGCTCGGAGGTACACTGATCTCCTCGAGATTCAGCACTTCGCGCGGGATTACGAACCATTCCGCCTCTGGGAGTTTCCACCCGATTGACGCGACGTTTGCACCGCTGATCGGATTGCCCTGCGTATCGAGAATCCGGAGGGACACCAACGTGGACGAGCTGACGTGCAGGTCGAATTTGCCCACTGTCTCTCCGGGCTGCACGTTGTAACGGTGGCGTCCCCCGAAGCTGCGGCCGGGAGCGGCGACGGCCAGCGACGCCAGGCCGGGCTCGACGCCGGTGAAACGATACGCCCCCTCGGAGTCGCTATGCACCGATTCGAACTTCGCCTGCACAATCGGGCCGTGGCGGAGCCAGACGTGTGCCCCGGCAACAGGGTGGCCTGATTCGTCGCGCACCGCGCCGCTGATGACGGCACGATCACGCGGGGGATCCTCTGCAGTGGATCGGGCCAGTTTGGGATCGAACCACGTCAGCCCCACAATCAGGGCAAACACAATTGTCCTGTACACCCCGGCTTTGCCGCCCATCGCAATTGTCCCGCGAGTATCGAACTCCTGCGGCACCCCAATCGGCAGGACAGTCGGCGCTCAGGACGCCCGTCACTTCGGAGTTGATCGAGTCGCAGCGCTGGTTATACTACCGGTATGAAGACAGCCGTGTCAATTCCCGATCAGGTGTTCCGTCAGGCGGACCGTCTCGCGCGACGCTTGAAGCAGTCCCGGAGCCAGCTCTTCAGTAACGCCGTTGCTGAATACGTGGCACGCCATGCTTCAGACCCCGTGACGGAGGCGCTGGACGAATTGTGTGACGAACTCGGAAGTCAGCCCGATGCTTTTGTCACCGAGGCCTCGCGGCGAGTCCTGGAGCGCACTGAGTGGTGATTTCCCAGGGGGACATCTGGTGGGCCGACCTGCCGGACCCGGTTGGTTCCGGGCCGGGCTTTCGCAGGCCGGTCGCTGTTGTTCAGGGAGACGCCTTCAATCAGAGCCGCATTGCGACGGTCGTCTGCGTCCCATTGACAAGCAATACCAAATGGGCGAAAGCGCCCGGAAACGTGTTGCTCCGGTCGCGAACGACGGGTTTGCCCAAGGATTCCGTCGCCAACGTCTCCCAGATTGTGAGTCTGGACAAGACACTGCTCACGCAACGCGCTGGAAGACTCCCCCAGTCACAGCTTGCATTGGTACTGTCGGGAATCGATGTGGTTCTTGGACGATAGGCGACGTCCCGCTGCGGTTCACACCCGGGCCAACCACCCCTCCTTCACCATCGGCATCCCTCTCAACCTCACCCCCGTCGCCGCGAAAATCGCGTTGCTCACGGACGGGGCGATCCCCACGATCGGCGTCTCCCCCGCCCCGATCGGCGCCACGTCCGGCCGGTTGACGAGCACGACTTCGATCTGCGGTGTGTCGCTGAATCGCGGCACGCGGTAGTCCGAGAAGCGCGGATTCGTGATTCGGCCGTTGTCGAAGTCGAGCGACTCATACAGCGCGCCCCCGAGGCCCATCACGATTGAGCCTTCGATCTGGTTCTTGAGATGTTCGGGATTGATGACGGCACCGCACTCGAACGCCGCCGCGACGCGCGTCACCCGCACGCTACCGCTCTGGCGATCGACCGCCACCTCGGCGCACGTGCCGATACACGAATTCTTCTCCGTGCCGACGGCGATGCCGACGCCGTGATTCTCGGCCGGCTTCTCCTTTCCCCAGCCGAACGCGTCGGCTGCCGCCTGCAGAACGGTGCGCAGCCGCGGGTCGGAGAGGTTTTTGAGGCGGAACTCCAGCGGGTCCATGCCGACGGCGTGGGCCAGTTCGTCCATTGCCACCTCGCGCGCGAA
>CAZWGW010000656.1:0-4507 GCA_964633565.1 uncultured Planctomycetaceae bacterium | reverse complement strand
GGAGCCGCTGGAGTTCTCGGCGGTGCCGCTGACGCGGCGGAGTTACAAGTAAGTGGTTGGGGGTTTGGTGGTTTGGTGCTTGGTGCAAGGTGGCATAGGAGGTGATACTGTTTCAATGAAGGGTGGGAACCATGCGGGTAGAGAATCGTTTCCGTCTCGACGATTTCGAGTTGTATCAGAAGGCCAGATCGTTTCGGAGAAAGGTGTACCAGGTTATCCGGCAACTGCCTCCACCTGAACGGTTCGTGCTTGATCCGCAAATGAGGCGGGCCGTCATCTCGGTGACGAACAACATCGCCGAAGGGCATGGTCGCTGGCAATTTCAGGAGAATACGCGGTTTTGCCGCATTTCACAAGGATCGCTCGACGAGACGATCGACGATCTCAACATCTGTATCGACGAAGGCTACGGCACCATCGAGGACGTCACGATGCTGAAGGACGAGGCCTACGAACTCATCGCCCGCATCAATAGCTACATCGGCTATCTCCAGAAATCGAAACAAGGTGGCGCAAGCTGACTTGGCCTCAGTTCACCAAGCACCAAACCACCAAGCGACCAAACCACCTTTTTCCCCATGATCGCCCCAACACACCAAAAGCTTCTGAACCTCACCCTCCAGGTCTGGCGGCAGAAGGATAACACTTCGCCCGGCGAATTCCGCAGCTACAAGGTCTACGGCATTTCCCCGGACATGTCGTTTCTGGAGATGCTGGACGTCCTCAACGAACAGCTCATCAAGGCGGGCGAAGAACCGGTCGCCTTCGACCACGACTGCCGCGAGGGGATCTGCGGAACGTGCGGCGTCGTCATCAACGGCCAGCCGCACGGGCCGCTGGGGGGGACGACGACCTGCCAGCTCCACATGCGGCACTTCGAGGACCACGAGACCATCGTCATCGAGCCGTGGCGGGCGCGGGCGTTCCCCGTCGTGCGCGACCTGGTTGTCGACCGCTCGGCATTCGACCGCATCGTCCAGGCGGGCGGATACATTTCCGTCCGCACGGGGCAGGCGCCGGAAGCCAACTCTGTCCCCATTCCGCAGACCGTCCAGGAAAGCGCGCTCGACGCGGCCGTCTGCATCGGCTGCGGCGCATGTGTAGCAGCCTGCAAGAACGCCTCGGCGATGTTGTTCACGTCAGCCAAGGTGTCGCACCTCGCCCAACTGCCGCAGGGGCAGCCGGAGCGCAAGGAGCGCGTGCTGGCCATGATCGCCAAGCACGATGAAGAGGGCTTCGGCTCCTGCACGAACACCTCCGAGTGCGAAGCCGCCTGCCCGGCGAACATTTCGGTGAGCCACATCGCACGGCTGAACCGGGAGTATTTCAAGGCGATGCTGACGGCGAAGTAGGTCCCGCCTGCCGGGCGGGACCTCGGTTGTACGCAACACCATGAGCGCGCGGTCAAGCGCGGACGGGTGTTCCCGCTCCTTCGTCCGGCGGCTCGTGAAACTCGCCGCGGTACACCTGCCAGTCGCGAGGCGCGTCGATCCCGAGCCGGATCTTGTCCGGTGCAATCTGCACGACAACCACCCGGGCGGCCCCCGCATCCCCCGGCGGCGTCAGAACAATCGATTCGTTGAGCTTACGGCTGAGGATGAGCATCGAATCCTCCCCTCTGATCAACTCCCGCGAATATCGCACGACGTCCCCCCCGCGGCCGGTACGTAACAGTTCCGCACGTAGTCCATCACCATCCGGTCGGCGTTGAACCGCCAGCCGAGCGTGCGGATCGAGCGTTTCATCCGGGCGATCCAGCCGCGCGGCAGGCCGTCCACGTCCCGCTCGAAGTATAGCGGAATCACCTCCTCCCACAGTACCTGCATCAGCGATTCGGCGTCGCGCTCGTCCTGTCGCTCGTCGTGCCAGTGTACCTGGCCGTTGCCGATCGCAAAACCATTCATCCCGTCGTACGCCTCAGCCCACCAGCCGTCGAGGACCGACAGATTCAGTCCGCCGTTGAGCACAACCTTCTCGCCGCTCGTGCCCGAGGCTTCCAGCGGCCGGCGCGGGTTGTTGAGCCATACGTCGACCCCCTGCACGAGGTGCCGCCCGACGTTGATGTCGTAGTCCTCGATGAAGACGACCTTGCCGGCGAATTTCTGCTCCTGCATCAACTGCGCCACCTCGCGCAGCACCTGCTTGCCCGGCTGGTCGTGCGGGTGCGCCTTGCCGGCGAACACGAACTGCACCGGGAACTTGGGGTTCGACATCAGCACGCCAAACCGCTTCAGGTCGCGCAGCACGAGGTTTGCCCGCTTATACGTCGCGAACCGCCGTGCGAAGCCGATCGTGAGCGCATCTGGGCTGAGAACAGGCCGGCCGTTGGAAGCGGCGCCATCCAGGTCCCGGCCCTGCTGTTTCGCCACGCGGCGGCGGGCGAAGTCGATCAGCCGCCCCTTGAGCGCCAGGTGCGTCTCCCAAAGTTCGCCGTCGTCGACCTTGTCGATGCCGGTCCAGACCTGCGGCTCGCCGCTCCGACGCCGCCATTCCGGTCCAAGGTGCCGGTCGAAGAGCTGCTGCATCTGCCCCGAAAGCCAGGTCGGCACGTGGATGCCGTTGGTGATGTGGCCGATCGGCACCTCGCGGTCGGTCCGTTCCGGCCACAGGCACTGCCACATCCGCCGCGACACTTCGCCGTGCAGCGACGACACGCCGTTTGCGCGCCGCGACAGCTTGAGCGCCAGCACCGTCATGCAGAATTGTTCGCCGTGATTGTGCGGATTGACGCGGCCCAGCGCCATGAGGGCGTCGTGCGAAATCCCCAGCGCCTCGCGTAACGGACCGAGGTGATCTTCGATCACGTCCGGCGCGAACCGGTCGTGCCCGGCCGGAACTGGCGTGTGCGTCGTAAACACGGTCTGCCGCGCCACGGCATTGACGGCTTCAGCGAACGGCATCTGTTCCGCCTCCATCCGCCGTCGCACGACCTCCAGTGTCGCAAAGGCGCTGTGCCCCTCGTTGAGGTGATAGACGCCCGGCGTGATGCCCATCCCGGCCAGCACCTGCACTCCCCCGACGCCAAGCAGCAGTTCCTGGCGGATGCGCACGCGCTGGTCGCCGCCGTACAGTCGCGAGGTCAGTTCGCGGTCCTCCGGCAGGTTGCCGTCGACGTCGGAATCGATGAGCAGGAGCGTCGTGCGCCCCACCTCCAGCCTCCAGACGCGCGCGAGAATGCGGCTGGTTCGGGTCTGCACGCTGACGTGGACCGGCTGGCCGTCGCGCCCCAGCGCCAGGCGCAGCGGCAGGTTGCCGCGGTCGGTGTTCACGTAGTCCTCATTCTGCCAGCCGTCGTCGTCGAGCCACTGGTGGAAGTAACCCTGACCGTAGAACAGGCCGATCCCCACCAGCGGGATGCCCAGGTCCGACGCACTCTTCACGTGGTCGCCCGACAGCACCCCCAGGCCGCCCGAATAGATCGGCAACGACTCGTGCAGTCCGAACTCCGCCGAGAAATATGCGACGGGCCGCGCCCCGAGGACGCCGGCATGGATCGAGCCCCACGTCATGTCGGACTTGAGGTACTCCTGCAGCCGGCGGTGGGCATAGTTCACGCGGCTGTGCAGCACGCGCTGCCCCGCGCGCCGCTCCACGTCCGCCAGGGAGATCTCCTTCATCAGCGCGATCGGGTTATGCAGCAGTTCGCGCCACCGCTCCGGGTCGAGGTCCCGGAACAGCGAGATCGCGTCTTCGTCCCACGACCACCACAGGTTCTGCGCGAGCGACCACAACCGCTCGCGGACCGGCGCCACGAACTTCTCCAGCGTGCGGCACTTGGCCACGATCGGCGCGAGCTGTTTCGTCGCCGATGTCAGCATGTCGATCTCGTGCGGGGCGAAGACGCGCGGCTCGGCCGTCTGCACGACCATGACCCCCTGCAGCACGCCCGCTTCGACGACGGGGATCCCCAGGAACGACTGGATCGCGTCCTCCCCCGCCTCGTGGAAATACTTGAACCGCGGGTGCCGCTGCGCGGCTTCGACCGCCACCGGTTCGACCTGCTCGGCGACCATGCCGGCGAGGCCCTCCGACAGCTTCATGCGGATGCGGCCGACGCTCTGCTGCCGCAGCCCCATCGTGGCCCCCAGCACCAGGTGCGTGCGGTCCGGCTCGATCAGGTACACCGAGCACACGTCGACCTTCCACCGCTCGCCCACCAGATGCACGATCGATTTGAGCGTCGCCGCCGGCTCTTCCGATCGATCGGCGAGGCCACGGATCTCGTCGACGGTCAGCGACAACGCCTTCCAGTCGGTCGTCGCCTCAATTGCCGGCATCACCATGGTCATCGTCATGCGCTTGCTCCTGCCAGCTCCCCTTTCGGCGCCGCCCGCCACGGCGACGAGTCAGGCGTCGTGGTGTCCGGCGAATCCCCGAAGCTGACCCCCAGCGACCGCGCCGCTCGGACGGCCGAACTCCCCGGGTCCACCTGCGACAACCGGTTCACGGCTTCGACGATCGGCACGCTCGAGATGTGCGGCGGCTGGTAACAGACCATCTCTCCCAG
>CAZWGW010000655.1:0-4512 GCA_964633565.1 uncultured Planctomycetaceae bacterium | reverse complement strand
GCGTATGCCTCGAAGTGCTCCGGGTGGATGAAGTCCTCTACCCAGCGAATGTGAAACGGGGCGAGTGACTCGCAAAGGGCGACGTTGTCCTCCAGCGTCCGCGGATGCCAGGGCCCTTTCCATCCCGCGCCGTACCAGCCGGGGTCAACCATCAGTGCGCGATCCGGACCGAGCGCTTCCCGCGCCGCGGCGACCAGTTCCAGGTCCCTGGCGCGATCCTCGCCGAAGACCCCCCAGCCGAATTTCACCGCACGGAATCCGCGGTCCACATAGTCGTGCGCGGCGGCTGCCATCGCCTCGGGCGTTTCGCGAAACAGCGTGGAGGCGTACGCCGTGACACGCTCGCAGCGCCGCGGACCGAGCAGTTCGCCGAGCGGCAATCCGGCCGCCTGGGCGCGGATCGACCACAGGCAATTGTCAATTGCCGAGATGCAGTGCAAGGCGACGCCGCGCCGGCCGTAGTACGAGCTGCCGACGTACAGCCGGTGCCACAGTCCTTCGGCGTCGTGGAGGTCCTCGCCGATCAGCAGATCGCGGAGACAGCGCAGGCCGAGGACGCTGAGTCCCGGCCCGTTGATGCAGGCGACTGCTGCGGCCGGCAGGGTCTCGATGTCGGACCAGCCCACCAGCCCCTCATCTGTGGAGACCTTGACGAGCACCTGCCAGTCGCCGTTGTCGACGGCCTCCCCACCGCCGCTCGTGGCGCGATAGGTCTGGTCGCCCCGGAGCAGGATGGCTTCAACGTCGGTGATACGCATGACGCGCAAATTGGTTCGGGCAAGACAGGTGTGATTCTGGCGTTCCTCGCGCGACGAATCCAGTGTTCTCTGCGTCTTCCGCGTCTCTGCTGTGCAGTTCAATACACCGCAGAGACGCGGAAGACGCAGAGGGACGCGCACACGCTTGAGCTTCGGCCCCTGCGGTGCATAGAGTTGCAGTGGGGAGTGTCTATGCGTATGCGACTCGGCCACAAGTTGCTGCCGGCAGTGATGGCCGGCCTGGCGTTCGCCGCTGACGCATCTGCGGCTGACGACGTGAATTTCAGCCGCGACGTCCGGCCGATCCTCACGAAATACTGCTTCAAGTGCCACGGCCCGGATGACAACACGCGCGAATCGGGCCTGCGGCTGGATGTACGGGACGGGGCCGTCCGCCCTGCGGATTCCGGTTTGGCGGCCATTGTCCCGGGGCATCCGGATCAGAGTGAACTCGTGCGGCGTGTCTTCGCGGAGAGCGACGACGAGCGGATGCCGCCGGTTGAGACAAAGTCCCAGCTCACCGAGGCACAGAAGCAGGCCCTGAAGCTCTGGATCAAGTCCGGCGCCGAATACAGCGAACATTGGGCGTTCGTCGCGCCCCTTCAGCGCGAACTGCCGCACGTCGGTCGCCAGGACTGGCCGCAGAATGTGATTGACCGTTTCATCCTGGCGGAACTGGATCAGCACGGACTGGCTCCCTCGCCACCGGCCGACCGCCACACGCTCATCCGCCGCGCCTCCCTCGACCTGATCGGCCTGCCGCCGACACCGTCGGAGGCCGACGAGTTCGTCAACGACGATTCGCCGAACGCGTACGAGAGGCTCATCGACCGGCTGCTGGATTCCCCGCACTACGGCGAGCGTTGGGCGCGGCGCTGGCTCGACCTGGCCCGTTACGCCGACACCAACGGCTACGAAAAAGACCGCGCGCGCTCGATCTGGCCGTACCGCGACTGGGTCATCAACGCCCTCAACGCCGACATGCCGTTCGACCAGTTCACGATCGAGCAACTTGCCGGCGATATGCTCCCGGATGCCACGCTGGAGCAGCGCGTCGCCACCGGGTTCCATCGCAACACGATGCTCAATGAGGAAGGCGGGATCGACCCGCTCGAGTTCCGTTTCCATGCGATGACTGACCGCGTCGGCACGACGGGCACGACCTGGCTCGGGCTGACGGTCATGTGCGCGCAGTGCCATTCACACAAGTACGACCCGCTCACGCAGCGCGAGTACTATCAGTTCATGGCGTGCCTCGACAACGCGGACGAACCGGAGCTGGACCTGCCTGATCCGGCGCTCGACCGGCAATACCACGACAACCTGGCTCAAGCCGAACGACTGTTGCGCGACCTGCCGAACCACTGGCCTCTCGACAATGTGGAATGGGTCGCGCCGCAGTTCGTCTCGGTGTCGACGGATTCGGGGCAGACGACAAGGCAGCTCGACGACGGTTCGGTGGTGTTCGACCTGCCCGGGCCGGAAACCGATCGATATACCTTCGACCTCCGGACCGATGCCACCGGCCTTGACCGACTCCGACTCGAAGCCCTGCCAGACGATTCTCTTCCGTGCACGGGGCCTGGCCGGACGCCGCATGGGAATTTCGTCCTCAGCGAAATCAGCATGACGGCCCGGCCCGCGGATGCGATGGTGGATGCAGTCCCCGTAATAATCACCCGCGCGAACGCGGACTCGGAACAACAGGGGTTTCCCGTCACAGCGGCGTTCGACGGCAATGAACGGACCGGCTGGGCCGTACACGCCCCCGGCCAACCGCTGATTAAGGCAAGAGAGGCAACGTTCTTTTTCGATCAGCCGGTCAATCCAGGCGGTCAGACGCAACTGACCGTGGTCTTGACGCAATGGCACGGCGAACGGCATACGCTCGCCCGAGTCAGGTTTCGACTCGGTCGAGTCGTCGATGACCGGCGGTCCGAGGACGTGCGCCGCAATGAAGCCATCGAGGCGCGGTTCGCAGATTGGCTCGCCCGTGAACGGGAACGGACAGTTGCCTGGTCGCCGCTGCATCCCGTTGCCGCGAGCTCCAATCTGCCATTGCTGACGGTGGGGTCTGACGACACGGTCTTTGCCTCGGGCGACACGACGAAGTCTGACGAATACCGGCTCACGTTTCGGCCGCGCATCACGGGCATCACCGCGCTGCGACTTGAGGCGCTTCCGGATGAACGACTTCCCGCCCACGGACCCGGACTGACCTACTACGAAGGAACAAAAGGAGATTTCTTCCTCAGCGAGTTTCAGTTGTCGATTGACGGACGCCCGGTGAAATTCCTGTGTGCATCCGAGAATTATGCCAGGAACCGGTTCGGCCGCAATCCCGTCGGGGCAGCGTACGCCATTGACGGCGATTCGCAGACCGGTTGGTCCGTCGACGGCCGGCTCGGTGAACGGCACACGGCCGTGTTCGTCCTCGACGAGCCGCTTCCCGAATTGGATGAGTTGAACCTGCGGATGACATTCGGCCGGCACTTCGCCAGTTCACTGGGAAAGTTCAGGATCTCGGCGACGACCGACCCGCGCGGCGGCGAAGCGCGCGATCTGCTGCTGGAAACAGAATCGCTGCTGGCGCTGCCGGATGACCGACTCACCGCTCAACAACACGAAGCGCTGCGGACCGAGTTCCTGCTGCAGGCGCCGGAGCTGGCAAAACAGGCGCAGGTGATCCGCGAACTCCGCCAGCCGCTGACGGGAACGACGACCCTTGTGATGCAGGAGCGGCCGCCGGAAAACCCGCGGCCGACGCACGTCCATCACCGCGGCGAGTACCTGCAACCGACGGAAGTTGTGGAGCCGGACGTGCCGGACGTGTTCCGTCCCTTACCGTCAGGTGCGCCTCACAACCGACTGGCATTCGCGCGCTGGCTGGTCTCGCGGGAGAACCCCCTCACGGCGCGTGTGACGGTCAACCGGCAATGGGCGGCGTTCTTCGGACACGGACTGGTCCGCACACCGCAGGACTTCGGCGTGCAGGGGGAGCCGCCGACGCATCCGGAACTGCTGGACTGGCTGGCCGTGAACTTCATGGAGGAGGGATGGTCACTGAAGAAACTGCACAAACTGATCGTCATGAGCGCGACGTACCAGCAGTCATCCCACGTCACACCGGAACGGCTGGAGCGGGACCCGGACAACAAACTGCTGGCGCGCGGTCCGCGCGTGCGGCTGGAGGCGGAGATTATTCGCGACTCGGTACTTGCGGCGAGCGGACTGCTGTCGCCCAAGGTGGGCGGCCCGAGCGTCTACCCGCCGCAACCGGCCAGTGTCACCACCGAGGGGACCTACGGAGCCGTGGCCTGGAAGCCGAGCGAGGGGGAAGACCGGTATCGACGCAGCCTGTACACGTTCAGCAAGCGGACAGCGCCGTTTGCCATGTTTGCGACGTTTGACGGCCCCAGCGGCGAGGCCTGCATCGCCCGCCGCGACGTCTCGAACACGCCATTGCAGGCGCTCACGCTGCTCAATGACGTCATGTTCACGGAAGCCGCGCAGCAGCTCGGACGGACTTTGGCGTCGGCACCGGGCAGCGTGGAGCAGCGCGTGCGCGGGCTCTTCCGCCGCTGCCTGATTCGGCCACCTGAGCCTGAGGAACTTGCCGACCTTGTGGAATTCTTCACCCGACAGAGGCAGCGGTTCGAATCGCAGCAGTTGAACGCTGCTGAAGTGGCCGGGGAAGGACCGGGAGACGTCAACGAGCGCGCCGCGTGGACGGTGCTGGCGCGGGTGCTGTTCA
>CAZWGW010000654.1:0-4516 GCA_964633565.1 uncultured Planctomycetaceae bacterium | reverse complement strand
CATCACGAAGTAGAACAGCGTGTCAGTCGTCGCGGGATGTGCCTCAGCGACCCGGACGCTGGAAGCGTCCGGGTCGCTGCGCACGGTCGCCGCCGCTTCGCCGAAATCGTACACGGCGACAATATTCTGATGGTTCAGACGCGCGAGCGACCGGGCTTCGCGGGCGAAGCGCTCGGCAAACGCCGGGTCTTTTCCCACTTCCGGCGGCAGGACTTTCAGCGCCACAAACCGGTCGAGCCCCCGCTGACGCGCCTTGTAGACGGCCCCCATCCCCCCCTTGCCCAACAGTTCCAGAATCTCAAGTTGCGGAAATCGGTCCGCGAGTTCGGCCGGCGTCGGCGGCACGAACCCGGCGCCGATCACCGTTGGCGTTCTGGACGCTGAACATGCCGCGCTATCCAGCCCCTGGCGCAGCAGGCACTCCGGACAAAGCCCGGCGGGCGCGTCCGTGGAAACGACTGTACCACATTGTGGGCAATGGATTGCGACCGACATGGCTGCCTCCTCGGGACCCGCACCATTCCATTACGGAAAGGGGTCCCCAAGGTTACAAGCCATCGTATCGAGTGCAGAGTGGAGAGTTGAGCGTGTCCGGCAGAAAGGAGGATCGGAGCGTCAGTCGCGTCGCAGTGCGTCCAGCAGATGGTTCAGTTCGTCCGCAACATCTTCCGGCGCAGCAACCGTCTGCTCGATCTCGTCTCGCAACAGGTCGCGGTAACGTTGCCGCAGACGATGCACGGTGACCTTGATCGCCCCTTCCGACATCCCGAGCGCGTCGGCCGTCTCGGCATACGAGGGCGCCCCCGAGTCTCCGGTGAGAAACGCGCGACAGCGTTCAAACAATTCAGTCCGGCCCCGCTCCGCATACTCGGCCGCGAGTCGCGTGAGCACGCGGTCGAGCAGTGTCAGAGCCCAGCGGCGTTCGTACTCCCGTTCCGGCGTCCACGTCTCGACCGGCTCCTGCCGACAGTGTTGTTCGGCGGCCGCGAAATCGAGCGAGAGTGTCTTTGTCCCGCCGCCGCGCTTGAGCGCGGCGTCATGCTCCCGCTGTTTCGATGCAAAGCGCTTGAGCATGACCAGCAGAAACGTGCGAAAGCGCCCGCGTTCGCGATCGGCTGCCTCGAGATAGTTCTTCTCGAGCAACGTGGTGAAGAACTCCTGCACCAGGTCCTGGGCCTCCGTTGCCGCATGACCGGAACGGCGCAGGAATGCGTACAATGGCTGCCAGTACATCTGGCAAAGGGTGGCGAGGGCTGCGTCCGTCGCGGTTGATCGCTGCTGACCTGCCGAGACGACGACGCTCCAGCGAGTGGTAGCGAACGAGGCTGAACGTGGCGTGGGATTCACCGGCGACGTTCCTCGGGGCAGACGACCAGCACTTGCCGAATCGTAGCCGATGCCTCTGGAGTTGTCCGTGCTGAACCGGACAGCGACAACCTATGCGTTCGCGGACGATGTCTTTTTCTGGCGGCCGGTATAGCGGACCGTCATGCCCCAGTGTGCGAGGATTATCCGTTCCCGTTCGCGCATCCGTTGCTGCCGGGCGCGCGACTGATCGTCGTATCCACACAGATGCAGGCACCCGTGTACGACGTACAGAAGCAGTTCCCAGGAAACATGCCAGCCGAATTCCGCGGCGCGTCTCCGTGCCGTCTCGGCACTGACCACGACCTCTCCTTCGATCCGCCCTTTCCCGCGCCGCGTCGGCACGACTTCGCACTCCAGCAGAAAGCTCAGGACATCTGTCGCGTAATCGTGTCCCAGGTGCCGCCGGTTGAGCCGCCGGATGACGACGTCGTCGACCACCGCAACGCTGACGTCGGCGCCGGGAATCCTTTCCGCTTCGAGGACGCGCCGCACCGCCTGTCGCAAGCGGCGGGCATTGATCCGCACGAGTGACTGGTGATTCGTGACGTCGATCCGGTACATCACGCCGTCTGCGCCTGAGCGTCGGGATACCGGATCCGACCGTGATAAATGCCAATCAGGGATTTGACCAGAGACTCTTCGATGGCCCGGATCTCGCTGAGCTTGAGCGACGACTCATCAAACTGCCCGTCCAGGAGGCGTTTGAGCGTCAAGCCGTGGACCAGCGTTTCGATGCGCTTGGGTGTCGGGTCGGACAGGGTCCGGCTGGCGCTCTCGACCGCGTCCGAGAGCATCAAGACGCCCGCCTCGCGCGTCTGCGGCTTTGGTCCCGGGTAACGGAACGCGGACTCCTCCGCGTCGCTCTTGTGGTCCGGCTGGCATTCGGCGAGCTTGGCCGCCTCGTGGTAGAAATACTCCACCAGCGTGGTGCCGTGATGCTGTTCAATGAAGTCGGTGATGGCGCGGGGCAGGTTGTGCTGCTCTGCCAGGTCCATGCCGTCCTTGACGTGCCCGATGATGATCAGCGTGCTCATGGCGGGAGCGAGGTGGGTGTGCCGGTTCTCCGCGCCGGCCTGCATGTTTTCGACAAAGTACTGCGGCTTGAGCATCTTGCCGATGTCGTGAAAATACGCGCCCACGCGTACCAGCAGACCGTTCGCGCCGATCCGCTCCGCCGCCGCTTCGGCGATCGTGCCGACCGCGATCGAATGGTTGTAGGTCCCCGGGGCCCGTTGCACCAGCTCCTGCAGCAGCGGGTGCGACGGGTCGCTCAGTTCCAGCAGGCTGATGTCGGTGACCACGCCGAACATCGATTCGACAAACGGCAGGCTGCCGGACACGACGAACCCCGCCGACAGGCACAGTGCGGCCCCCTTGGCGCACTGCTCGATCAGCGTCCAGTCGTGGAACACCTCCGTCAGTGACTGAGTCTGGATGATGCCGATGCACATCCGGACGCACAGGTACGCGGCCGCCGTGTAAAAACCCACGACCACGAGTTTGGACCGCGATGCCACACGGTTCAGCGGCACCACGGCCATTGCCGATGTGCTCATCAGGGAGATGAACTGGGACAACTCCGATGTGGTCGACAGTGTGACGACAATACAGACGGTGAACGCCGTCATCGTGGCGAACACCTGGTTGTAGGCCACCGCCATCACCATCGCGATGGCAACCAGCGGAATGACTTCGGCGGGCCAGGACAGGAACGACAAGGCACGCGCCAACGCGGCCGACGCGGTGACCGCCACCAGGTATACGGCCATGCGACCGGCGCTCTGCACGAGTCGCGGCTCGTTGTGGACGATGTAATAGCCGTTCAGGACTGCCAGCATGGCAATCAACAGGAAGACCACCACCGTCCGCTCGATCCGCTCCGCCGGAGCAATCAGCGCTTCGGCTGCCGCGTACTCGTCACGCAGCAGGAGCAGTTGCTGGTCATCGACGGTTTCACCGGGCTGAACCAGCAGGTCGCCGCGCAGGAACGTCTGCTTGTACTCGGGAACGGCGTTGATTGCCGCTTCACGCGCCAGCGCATCCGCGGTCGGATCGAATTCCAGCGTCGGCGGCACGTTCTTCATCATCCAGTACGCCAGGGGCGACTTGATGGGATCCAGGTCGGGAAATGAAAGCCACTTGGATCCCAGGTCTCCGATGTCGTTGAGTTGCTGCGACAACTGCACTTTGGACAGCAGTGCGTCGTCCACGACCGTTTCGCCAGTGGCCGCGTCCAGCACCCGGACGCGGCTCCCTTCCAGGATCCGCCGTCCTTCCCGGACCTTGGCCGTCAGATCCACGACTCCGGTTTCCCGCAGCGGCGAAATGAATTTCCGGAAGTCGTCCGCAATGTCCTGGATCTTCCGTTGCGTCGAAGTCATCTCGGGCTCCGCCAGCGCCTGTTTCAGCACGGTGTAGCGCCCCACGTAATCCTTTGTGGCGAACAGGTCCAGCTGCGGCCGCTCCTTTCCCGTCCGATTCAGCGGCGCCAATCCGAACGCCTCGACAACCCCCGGAGACAAATCTTCGATCGACATGGACTGCACAATCTCACCGAGGGCCGCTTCCAGTTGCTGCGGCAGCGCATCAAGTTTCTCCGGATGGTTACGGTATACGAGCGGCACGTCGCGTTCCGCCCGGCTCCGCATCTGGTTCGTGGTCTCCACGTCCACTCGCTCAAAATTCAGCTTCGCCACGATGCCATGCGAGGCGTGATGTCCGACCCGGAACGGAAACGGCGCTTTCCAGCTCTGAACGGCGGCCAGCAGGAAGAGCATCGCCAGCAGGCACATGGACAGACGCAGCAACGTCCCCCGGTCCTTGAGCCGGTCGCACAGCCGCGACCAGGCCGTGTCCGGCCCGCGGACGATGGAGGTCCTTGAGATGCGGCTTCGTTTGGGGGACGCGCCAAACATCGGAGTTCAATTCAACCTTGGTCTGTGACTGCGTCAGTTGCGGCGCGATCGAGCGTTCCTGCGCATGTCCGCCTCATATGCGCGAACGATGTCTCGCACCAGCCGGTGTCGTACAATGTCGCGCGCGGTGAGGGGCTGCTCGAGCGTCACATTCCATTGCCACACCTTCGGCAGTAGCAGCCCGGTGTCGAACCCGCAGTTGACTACCGATTGCGTCGGGCTGCCTGCTTCCG
>CAZWGW010000653.1:1406-4525 GCA_964633565.1 uncultured Planctomycetaceae bacterium | reverse complement strand
ACGCGGAGAAATTCTTCCCGTTACAAACGGATTCAAACCCGCATCCTTCGGGCACCCGCGGCCGTGAACTGAATCGCGTAATCGATATGCGCGCCAAATTGTTACGTCACGAGAAAAACTCGCGGTGCTCGCAGTGATGGGCGCTCGTGGGAGTCCGCCACGTGGCGGGGCAGCATCGGGACAAGCATGATTCCACGAATCCGCGGCATTGGCGACCGTGTTCGGACGACGCCACTGCGACGCCCGTTACGCCTTGCGACGCCCCTTCTTCTCCGCCTTGGCGCGGTATTTCCGGCCGAAGGCCCGCTGGTGCTCCTGCGGGTTGTCAAAGCAGTTCGGGCCGCGCCAGGTCACGAATTCCGCCTCCAGCCAGGCGACGAACCGGGCCGTCAGGTCGCGAAAACGCTTTGACTTGGGCGTCACGCGTTCGTCCTCGACGTACTCATTCGAGAAATGGATGTAGTACGGGAGCGACGGACGTGTGCTGAACAAGCCCCACAGCATGCGACTGGGAGGGCTGATGCGGATGATCTCCCGCCGCTTCCAGAAGACGTCTTCCCTCCTTGTTCCGCTGACAGCGCTCGCAGGGACCTTGATTGATCGGGGCGCGGCGTAGATCCACAGGTACGTGAGCGAGAACTCGGCCTCCTTGAGGATCACCTGTTCTGCTGCATCGCCGTCGACGTTGCAGACGTCCCACGAATCGTTCTCGCGCAGGCAGGCGATGAACTGACAGGCTCCTTCAACGTGCAGAAAGCGGACCACGCGGGCGATGTCGGCCCGTCTGGCGTACAGCGTGAGTTCCTTCAGGTCGTACAGGACCCTAGGGTTCCTGCAGTAGGTGAGCGGCGCGTCGACGAGGTGCCCGGTGGGTGCGTAGTCGATGTCGGCACCAAACTGTCGCCGCGACTTGCCGCAGGCCGCGCAGGTGCTCCAGACGTCGACCGAGCGGACGTCGCCGTCGTCCCGAAACTCGTAATCGACGCGCAGCCTGTATGCCGTCCCCTTGCACCCGCAGCGGCCCGGACGCGGGTAGCCCTGCTGAATGACGTCGAACCAGTAGTCGCCGCTGTCGAGCAGGAGGTAGTTGCGATCGCACTGGAGGCACCTGGCCGCGGCGACCCCTTCGTCCTTGAGGACGCTGATTTCGAACCGCGTGGAGCGGCAATCGGGGCAGGTGAGGTCGACACTCTTGGACGGAGCCATGGCTATTGGGGGATGCGGGACGTTGACGGCATCGACGGCAGTTGGGATGTTAGCGTGATGCAAGTCATCGTATCGAGCCGGGGAGCGATGCAAATCCCGGCGGCATTGCGCCGGCGCGAACAGATTCGACCCGGAGACCGCTTTGCGATCGAGAGCATAGAGCCGGGGCAGTATTTGTTCGTGCGAGTGCCAACACCGGAGAACGAGGGACTGGTCGACTGGCTGCTGAATTGTCCGGAGAAAGGATGGTTTGAGCCGGTCGCATCTGAATCGATCGACATGCTGTGAGGAGCTTGCCGGACATCGCGCGATGATGTCGACGTGCGTTAACAAGACTCTTAGCCGTCTGGCGACTCCATCAAACGCAATGGCCGCGCCTCTCAGACGCAGCGCCGGATTCGGCGCATCCATGGTTCCACTCGACAACCTCACTCCAGAATCGAATCCGCGTTACCTCATCACAGCGGGGAAGTTCCCACTCGTCACCACTTCGCACTCGGCGAAGATACTCCGCGAGGTTTCGACCGACGTAGATGATGTCTGTCTGGTACACCGACAATGCCGGATTGCCGGCCAATTCGGGTTCCGCTGGGAGATATACATGTTGGCAGATTGGGATCAGTTTGGGTGCCTCCCTGATGCGCTCTCGCATCACGGCCACAGCGTGATCCACGTCCTCAGGTTGTGGTCCCCACGCCGGCCACCAGAACACGTTGTTGCGGATGTCGAACTCGAAGCCCTCGGCCGGCCAGTCGAGGCGGCCGGCAATCTGCGCTGACTGCGGATTGCGCCAGTCTGGCCAGCCGGCTCCGCACGGCAGGGCCGTGCGGAGGAAGGAGCGCAGATCCGCTGGAAAGTGGCAACCGACGCGCTCCTCGGCGATCAACAGGTCGGCTTCGCAGAGACCGGGCGCGTACTTGACGCCGCGCCGCTCCAAAAGTGCCAGTTCGAAAGACCAATCCATTGCGGATGTGCCAATTGGCTCTTGAGTCATTCAATCAAGGTTTCATCGGGCCAGATTGCACTCGGATCAGGTTCCATCCGTCGGTGGAATCGTCCCTTCCAGTCCCGTGAGCCGCCCCAACTCGTCGAACTCGGCAGTGAACACGGTCTTGCCATCAATCCGGATGAGAAGCTTGTTGCCATCGTCGGCCGCATCAAACCCGTTCTGTCGACAGTAGGCGGCAATCGCGTGACGATGGTTGCGGATTTCCAGAGTCGAGATGGTTTCTGGAATCACGCGCGCTGCGCGCACGAGCTTGTTCTCGACCGACAGCGTCAACTTTGGATCGGTGATGAGGACGAACAGAGCGCCGTTATCATACGGGCAGCGGTAATACGGCACACCATCGGCAAATCCGCCTGCGATCAGACCGACCGTCTGGCCATCGAGCACATCCAGCGGCAACTTCGCAGTCGTCAATTGCGTGATCGAGTGCTGTTCACCATGAGACCGGAGTTCATTCGCGACCACGAGCAGTTCCTCCGGAATGTCGCTCGCCTTGTTGGCCCAGCCCCACATCCACGATGCACCAGCGTGATCCTCCGTGCCGAGAATCTGGACTTTGTAGGAGACGGTGTCATTGAATGTGATTTCGCCACCATCCATATCGAAGCCCCAGGCATCTTCGCCATGGGCGTCGGCCAGCCGCAGTTGTTTGTCGAAAGACGAGATCACGAATTCGTTGTACAGCGCGTCGAAAGTTGTTGGCATCGTGCGGCCCCGGGATGCGGCGGAACCACCTGTCGGCGACGTGGGCAAGACTGCCGGAGGGTGTGAGCTGTCACAACTCGATGCCAGCAGAATCAGTAGAGGCGCGAAGCGGTACATGGGCGATAGCGTACTGAAATAAGAAAATACGATCAGGCAGCAACTTCGATCCCCGTCAGCGTCCCCGTGCTCGACCCGAATG
>CAZWGW010000653.1:0-1306 GCA_964633565.1 uncultured Planctomycetaceae bacterium | reverse complement strand
ACGTTCTTGAGCTGCTTCAGTTTCTCCGGGTCCTGGCCGTGGTGCGACAGGTTGTGATGGCCGTCCGAGACCCCCGGAATCGGCGGCACCAGGCTGGTGCCGAGCAGCATGATCGTGATCAGCCGCGTCGAGTCCGTCTGCAGCGCCAGGTGCGTCAGGTCGAACAGCAGCCGCGTCTTGCCGATCACGTCGGCCGGATTCATGTTGTTCTGGAGCGGCTCGGCGTCGACCTTCGGCTTCGGCTTCTTCGACCATTCCTCAGCCGTGACGAGCCGCTGCTCCAGTTCGCGTACGCTCGTGAAATATTCATCGAGTTTCTCCCGGTCCCTCGCGCCGAGTCCCGACTCCAACTGCCGCGCCTGGTCGCCGACCCGGTCGAGGATGCTCTGGCCGTCGCGCAGCCGGCGGACCTGGGCCTGCACTTCGTCCGGCTTCCCTTCGAGGAACAGCCGCGCAAAGACCGACGCCGGCCAGCAGTCCGACGGCACCAGCGCCCCGCTCCGCGTCCACGACAGGCTGAACCCTTCGGCCGACAGCGTGAGGCTGGGGAACCGCGTCAGCCCGCCGATCTGCTCGGCCGCAAGCTGGTCGACCGAGATGCTGTTCTTGAATCCGGCCCGCAGTTCCGGATGCGGCGCGGCCGTGAGGAAGCTGAAGATCGAGTCGTGGCCGGATTCGACGTCCGGGTGCGACAGGCCGGAGATGACCGAGAAGTCTGCGCGGTGGTCCTTGAGGATCTCGAGGTAGGGGGTGAGTTCGTAGTCCCTGCCGGTCTGTGCCGGGTACAGGTTGGGTGTGTGCAGGCCGAGTGGTGCGCAGATGCAGACCATGCGACGGGGGACGCTGGTGTTCATTTCGCTCGCGCGCACGTCAGCAAAGCGGTCCAGCAGCGGCAGGGCGAGCGTAACGCCGGCTGCTCGGAGAAACGTGCGGCGGCTCGTGCGCGACGGAGAGACGGAGGGACGGAGGGACGGAGAGATAGAAGATCTGCTGACAGTCACGGGAGGCTCCAAGCTTTCGAGTTTCGCGACATGTTTACGAGCATGCCAATGATGTCGTCATATTCAGTGTAGAGCTGTTTGGCAGTGGCGCGATCGAGATATGTACACTTCACGGCGAACTGCAGCCAGACCTGTGTTTCGGCCGCCTCGCCTTCGGCGTCGGAGAGCTTACTGACGAAGGCTGCCGGATACTTCCGTTTTCGCCAGGCCTCTGCCGTGTTCGAACACACCGAGCGCGACGACCGACGGATCTGGTCGGTCAGCGAGTATCTCTCGTCGCAGGGAAACGTCCTCGTCAGGTCAAA
>CAZWGW010000652.1:0-4526 GCA_964633565.1 uncultured Planctomycetaceae bacterium | reverse complement strand
CGACGCAGTGCCTCCCGGGCGCGTGCGATCCGCTAAACGCGGGGACATCCTCCACATCGAAGGCCGCCTGCTCGTCGAGCACGATGGCCAAAACGTCTGCGTCGTTGAGGCTAATGCCATCATCAAGTGAGCGCCGCAGCCAGCTCGCCGCCGTAGTCGAAGCGGTTTGTGATCGTCTTGGCGCCGACGCCAGCTTCGGAGATGACCGCCTTGCCGCCGGGGTAGAGGTACAGGTTCGTGATCGTCTGCGCCGACAGGCCCGACGCGCTGAGAATGCCGCCGCGCCGCAGGCTCGCGTTGGTCATCGTCGTGGAGGTCTTCCACGTGCAGTTTCCCGACCACAGGTTCAGGGTCGTCAACGTGCCGGTGTGAACCAGCATCGATCCCGCGTGAACGTTGGCCGTGGTGATCGTCGCCGAAGAGCCAGTGTTGAGCAACGTGACGATTCCGCCGGTCTGGTTCAGCGTGGTGATCGTCGCGTTGAGCACGTCGAGCTTGTGGGTTGGCGAGTTCGGCGTGAACTCATAGGTCGTCGTCGTGCCGCTGTAGAGGTAAATGTTCCCGCCGGTGTGAATCAGCGACCCGACCGGCCCCGTCAGGTTCATGGTCCCGCTGCCGGTGATCCCGGTCGAGATCATGTAGAACATGTCAAAATTGTACGTGCCGCCCGGGGAGAGGTAATGCGTCCCGCCGCCGCCGTTCACGACGACCTTCGCCGCTCCGACCTTCAGCGGGTCAGCGTTGCTGTTCCCGATGGTCCCGGTGTAGCCAGTCGGGCCCGCGGTGCTGTACCCGATGTACAGCGTGGCCAGGTCCACCGCCGATTGATCGAGACCGGCGTAGATGTTCTGTGAGCCGCTGGTGATGTAGACGTCATCGCCGGCAACCGGAACGTTCGTCGGGCTCCAGTTGGATGCGTTCGACCAGTCGCCGCTCACGGCCCCGGTCCAGGTTCGAGTCGCCATGTCACATTCTCCTAGTAGAGGGCGTCCGTCGTGTGCAGCGCGATCTGAGTGCGCCGCCCCGGTCCGCCGAGGTCGTCAATCGAAAACCAGAACCGAGCCACAAACAGCGAGAGAGACGCGGACAACGAGAGCGAGTACGACCCCACGACCGGCATCGTGGCCGTCCATGTCGCCCCGAACTCGTCGGCAATCGTCAATGTCGCCGCCCTCGAAGGGGCATATCCGGTCACAGGGAACGCGGAGATCCGCGAGTATTGACCACTCATCCACGGACTGCGCACCTTGAAGCACGGGCCGATGGCGATCGGGTCAGACTCGGCCGTGAAATAGATCACGTTCATCCCCCCACCGGACATAGACCCGGACCCGTACAGCTTCGCCGGATCGCCGTCCGTGTAGATACGTCCCACCGTCGGCTCGTCGAATGTTCCGGAGATCATGCCTTTTTCCCTCCGCACCCGCCGCAGCTGGTTCGCAGATACTTCCCGACGATCGGCAGCCGATCACGTTTGACGCAGGAGCCGGACTCAACCGCCGACCACTTACCGACCGGACATGCTTCGTCTGCGAGGCCGGTCTTCGCGCGAATCAAGCAATGGCAGATACCACAGACGCTCATGGGGCCGATCCGCTTGCGATACTCACAATCTCGGCACAGGTCGCGGCGGACGCGAGACGTAGCACCATCGACCGGGCACAACCATAACACCCACGTCAGCAGCGAGGCGGCACCAGCGATGGTTCGCCTGACGGTTTGCTTCGTCCTTATCCAGACATTCCTGGACGGCCTCCACGGCGCAAGCGATTCTACGGCGCCACATCCTTCATGTTTTCCCAGCGGGCAGAATGCCGCTCCAGATAGCAGGTGCGCGTGGATCTTCACGCCCAGGACTCCGCAATAGAGCTGATGCGGAGCGCGTTTCTCGCATGTATCGCAGGCTCCGGCAAGACAATTCGGATTGAGCATGTCTTTCATAGTGACGCCGATAGATTGCCAGGCCGAAACAAGACAGAACATGCGCAGCGAGGGCACGATGGGGCGCAACTAAAGCAGTCTTGCGGCCCAGCTCCAGGATAAAAGACTGATCCGCCTGTACAGGGGTAGGTCTTAAACACGCTACCCGTCGCACCGTTCGGAAACGCGCCATTGAGACTGATAGTCACGCTGATTCCCAAGATGTATCCTCCAGCCTGTGGAGTAATTGTGACTCCGGCAGTAAGCTGTGCAGTCCCTACAGGCGTGGTGTTTCCGCATATTTCATCACCACATACCCAGTTAAAGACCGGAGATGTATAACCCCAACCGCATGGAGTGATCGCCGTGCAGACAATAGCGCTGTGGCTGTCTATTATGTTTTGCAGACTTCTTGAATTGCACGCTATTGCGATCCCGCCAAATCCGCTCACCAGTGCCGTCGGTGGACCCAGCTCCCCGTTGCAACATATAAACCGCGGCGGGCAGAAGATGGTGTCACACGCCAGACCAAACGGATTGACTACCTCGTTCGGCTGATTACAGTCCTGCGGCAAGACTAGCCGACACGTAGGGCTACTTGGAACTGTGTAGTTACAGCACGCCTTCGGAACTTCATTGCAGTCCAAACAGCAGCCATAGTGATAGCTCGGCATTATGGACACGCCCCAATAATTCCGTTTGCCATACTGACCGCGTGAATGCTTCCGATGGTGTAGAGCGGCAGAACCGGAGTGCCGTTGCTGAGCGGTGAAATGGAGAAGCCCGGAGGCAGGCTGCCTACGTTGATGCCGTTACCCTGAAATCCTGTTGCCGCATTGTAGTGCTCCATCGTGTTCAGGATGTCGCCGTATGTGATAGGCTGGCTGGCATTGTCGAGAACGTCATCCCATGTGTCTGTCGAATCGTTGTACGCCACAAGAGAGCCGCTATATAGCCATCGGTTAGCGGAAATCGGGCTTGACCCGGTGATCCGAATCCATGCTGTTCCAGCGCCGGATTCCCATGTTCTGCGTCTGATGCGCGTCTTCGCCCGCGGCGGCTTGGCGCGGCGCAGCTCCGTCACGGCGCGGGCGATCGCCTTCGCGGACTCGCTGTCGAATGTCGCCGCAGAAGTCCGTGGCATCAGAACAATCCATTCAGGCCGAGGTCATTGAAGTCCATCTCCAGGTACAGCGGGTAGGCGATGAATCGCGGAGTAGCCACCTCATTTCCTGCACCATCGATCGGCGTCTCGTAGGGCCGGTCCTTTCCGCCCGCGTCCGTGAAACGCACCCCGGCGCCGTTGAAAAATGACGTGTTCATCACCAGCGCATCCCACTGGCTGGCCACGGCCGGCGTTCCGTTGGTCTGCAGAATGCTCACCGGCAGCCTCGAATTGAACTCGTATCGCACGACCCAGTATTCCTGATTCGTGCCCATGTTGGTGAAGAACCGACGCTGGCCGGTGATCGCCATGCAGCGGACCGTCCGCGGGGAGAATCCCTCCCAGAATCCCGAGTTAATGCTGTTGACGAAATCGCCGTAAACGTTCCTCTGGAACTCCGGCTCGTTCCGGGTGATCACGATAGACCCGTCGGCCAGTTCGCACTCGACGCCGTCGATCGGATCTCCGAGCGAGTTGACGATGGCGTTTCCGTTGATGTCGTGCGACCTGGCCATCGACCGATACGAGACGCCAAACTCCACGTCGGCCGGCTCGGCCAGCGGGTTATCCACCTGCCCTGGGTCTTCCTGCGGTGTCTCGCTGGTGTAATTGCCCGTGGCGATGAACTGCGTGCGAATGCCATCGACCTCGTCGATATCGACGTTGTCGCAGATTAGTGCTGCGTCCTGCGGGTGGGCGCGGCCAGGTGCGAGGTTGTGCGGATTCGCGGCGACGAGCGATCGCGCCACGTAGGGGCCGTCTGAATTATTGTCGGTTGTGACGAGAAAACGGCGGACCAGGCCGCGACGGGAATATTCCGTCGTGCCTCGCCGTCCGGTGATCTCAAAGACGCTGGCCATTACGGATCGACCCCCACCAGCGCCACGTCATTCGACTTCAGCAGCCGCTCGATTCGCCGGAGAATCTCATTGTTTTCCTTCTGCTCCTTGAGCTGGTCGCGTTCCACGTCGTCGATGTCCCGGCGCTGACCGAGCCCGCGGAGCGCTGCCTGTGCGGCAGAGCGTGAGCCGAACTGCGCCCCGGAGAGCAGCTCGTCGGCCCGGTCCTGTGGCTGGCGAAACTGTCGCGCGATCCGATCAAGGCTTCGGCGGAACGTTTCCTCGGAAATGTCCCCACGAGCCACAAGTTCCTGAAGTCGCTCAATCTCGGCCTCGGCCCGCTCGGCCTCTGTCATGGCCTGTTCTTCGATGCGTGCGATCTCGTCGGCCCGGTCCTCGATAGCCTTCATCTCGTCGGCCTGCATCTTTTTGTGCCTGTCGACGAGCGATTCCCGCAGGTCGGCGAGTTCCTTTTCCGCGGCCTTCTGTTCCTCGTAGGCGTTGATGAGGTCGAAGGCTGCCCGGAGCCGTTCGCGGTCCGCGTCCGTGGCGTCATGCTGAGCGAGGGCGTACTCCTCGATCTCCTGCCGCGTCATGTTCAG
>CAZWGW010000651.1:0-4535 GCA_964633565.1 uncultured Planctomycetaceae bacterium | reverse complement strand
GGCGATATCTGTTCGCCGTACAAGTTCACGCACGCGGCCGACTTCATGGCGCGGATCGTGATCCAGAACGCGCTCTTTCTGGGGCGGAAGAAGGTCAGTGCCCTTACGATCCCCTGGTGTACCTATACGTCGCCCGAGATCGCCCACGTAGGACTGCACGAAGCGGAGGCGCGGGAGCGCGGCATTGCGATCGACACATACACGCAGCACCTGGACCACGTCGACCGGGCCATTCTCGAAGGCGAAACCGAGGGGTTGGTCAAGGTGCATGTCCGCCGCGGCACGGATCGGATCGTCGGCGCGACGATCGTCGCGGCCAATGCCGGCGACATGATGGGCGAGATCACCCTGGCGATGTCGCAGCGGATCGGGTTGGGGAAGATCGCCAACGTGATTCACCCGTACCCGACGCAGGCCGAGGCGATCCGCAAGGTGGGTGATCTGTACAACCGGACGCGGCTGACGCCGACCGTGAAGAATCTGTTCCAGCGCTGGCTGTCATGGACGCGGTAGGGCAGGCTCCCGCCTGCCGCAATCCGCGCCTTTGAGCAAAAGCTCCTTCAGCGTGCATTCCGGCAGGCGGGAGCCTGCCCTACGGGGCGCGCGGGTTGCGCTTGTAATAGAGGTGGCCGTCCTCGGCGCCGACGAGCAGATCGGGGATGCCGTTCCTGTCCCAGTCGACGACGGTCGGCGACGTGTCGTGACCGGCGAGGACGCGGTTGTCGAGCGGGCCTTCGTCGTGAAACCAGGTGAAGCCTTGGTCGTCGGTGCGGACGTTGCGGAGCCAGTTCACGTTGACGCTGTTGACGAGCAGGTCGAGCCGGCCGTCGCCGTCCCAGTCGGCAAAGCACAGTTTCCTCCGCCCGCTCGCGCCGGCGCGGTTGGCGTTGAGCCGCAAGAGGCCGTCAGTTGCGTCGCCAACCGGTTTGTGCCTCTGGTCGAATTCGCAGGGTCCGTCGATTTTGAAGATGCGCTGCGGCGGCAACAGGATGAGTTCGTCACCGCGTTTCTCGCGATTGAAGAACGCGAGATAGCCCTCGTGGTCGAGCATGATGAGGTCGCTTAGGCCGTCGGCATTCCAGTCGAGAACGCAGGGGGTGGTGCGCCACTGGGTGACGAGCTCGCCGGGCTCCGGGGTCCACCAGGTCCAAGCGGGCTTGGGAGGTGCACCGGGCCAAGCGACATTACAAGATTGAACTGGCTCCAAGATCAGAGTCTTGGTGACTTCACCAAACAGCTTCTCTTCCTCGTACTGCCGGCCGAGATTGCGATACCAACTCACCTTTCCCCAGATGTCATTGACGATCACATCAAGGCGACCGTCATTGTTCCAGTCAGAAACGGAGTTCGTCGTGTAGCCCCACTTCGCCTCGCAGGGGCCCTGAATTGATCCCTGAGGACCGGCTTTGTGGTGAATTGTCTCGTATGGTTCGGCCGTATAGAGGAACTCGGGCTCGGCCCACGTAACCGGAAACCCACCGAGGTTCTCGATTTGACAGATGCGGCCCGCTGTGTTTCCACAGAGGAGGTCCTCGTCGCCATCTCCATCCCAGTCAACGCCGTAGGGAGTGGCCAAGGCGCCGAATTTTACGTCCGCTGCCTGTTGTCGGAAGTAGTGACGAAACTCAAAGTGCGGCGACTTCTCCAACATACGTCCTGTGTGCAGCAGCACAGCCACACGACCATCCTCGTCGCCGCAAATGATGTCGATCGCACCGTCGCCGTTCCAATCAACTGCGACCGGAGTGATCATCTGCAGGTCCATTTTCACGGGAACAATCCACTCGCGGTCAAGTGAACAAGTGGGAGCAGTTCCTTTCGAGTAGGCTGGTGCGGCACGAGTGCCGCCATTCTCGAAATACGTAAACCCATCGAGAAATTCCCCGCAGATCAGGTCCAGGTCCCCATCGCCGTCGAAGTCCGCGAAGTTCGGCGACGGCATCCCGAACACATCCACCGGCTTCCCGTCGCTCATCGTCACCTTCACCGCCGGCGCGAACACCGGCCGCGGCCCCAGCATCTCCGGCCACGGTTCAACGTCGGCCAGCGCCAGAGTCTTGTCCTCTGCTCTCACCGCCACATTCTCAACGAGATACACAAACCCGTGCAGCGGCCCGTTCTTCCAGTTCCCTTTCTCGTCCCACGCATCGTCCCAGCCGTAGTCGTCCCACACGCCGATGCCGACGATGACATCGAGATCGCCGTCACCTTCCCAGTCGACGAGCTTCCATTGATTGGCCCGGATCCGCTGGTACTGTGGATCGATCTTCTCCGGCAGCGGCAGCTTGATCGGATGCGCGTACTGGTGCTCGCGGAAGTCGACGTAGATCTTTCCCGGCGTCATGACCACCGGCTCGCCGTTCACATACGAGACCTGCGCGTTCGTGGGACCGTCGGCGACGCGGACAGCGGATTTGAAGATGGGTGCCTGGTGTTTGGTGGTTTGGTCGTTTGGTGGAGCGCCCCCGTTCGCTCTGCTCTCTGCTCCCTGCTCTCTGCTCTTTTCTCCCGGATTCTCAAAGAAATACGTCCCGTTGTACGGCTTGTCGGGGCAGGCGACGACGAGGTCGAGGTCTCCGTCTCGGTCGTAGTCCATCGGCAGCGGCCACGCCCACAGGCCGACGCCGAGGTCGACGACGAGGCCGGGGTTGTTGTACTGGATGCGCTCCAGGCGGTCCTGCGCTGCGGCGGCGCCGGACAACGCGATGCAGATAATTGCCGTTGAGCGCAGACTCGGCATGGAGGACTGTCCTCGATCTTCGTGTCTGATTCCAATGTCACTTCCGCGCCGTCGCAGTGTCAGCTTTCCTGCGGTGCAGCGAAGCAGGCCGCGACGTCGACCGTGAACCCGTCCAGAACGACTGACTTCGCCGTCTCACCGGGGCGGTATTCCCCCTGGACGACATACGCGCCGTCGTGCACCGTCAGCACGGTGATCGTCTGTCGTTCCGGGTCGACAATCCAGTACTCGGGAATCTCACACTCGGCGTATTCCGACCGCTTCACCTCGAGATCGCGCACGCGGTTCGTCTCGCCGGCGCTGACGACTTCGAACGCCACATCCGCGCCGTGCGCGAACTGTTCGTCCTGCCGACGTCCTTTCCGAAGGAAGAACAGATCGGGCAACCGGTAATGTCGCGGCAGTGTACGGACCCGGTAGCCGCTAAAGAAAACATTTCCCAGTGACCGTGCACGGGCAAAGTCCTTGAGCACCTCGTAGAGATACTGCAGAATCAATTCATGCGAGCGAGTCGGCATGGGGAGGTACTCCAGAGAACCGTCGACGTATTCGACGCGACGCTCAGTCGGCAGATCGAAATACGCCTGTTCGGTCCAGGAACCTCGTGCGGCAGGGGTGACTGTGCTCATGTTCGCAATGCCTCCTTCACCGGAGACCAGACCGGCGCTCCATTCATTATGCCGCACGTCTGCAGGGGTTGACTACACCCATTTTTCAATCCGGCACGCGCGTCGAATTCAGGATCTGCCGGATGATCCCCTTCGCCCGCTCCCGCTGCCCCTCGCGGATCATCCCCCGGCACGTCACCCGGTGCGCCAACGCCGGCACCGCGAGTTTCTTGACATCGTCCGGGATCACGTAGTTCCGCTTGTCCGCCAGCGCCAGGCTCTGCACGGCCCGGTAGAGCGTGATCGCTCCGCGCGTGCTGACGCCGAGCGAGAGTTCTTCGTGCTTCCGCGTCGCCGCCACGATGTCGAGGATGTAGTCGTTGATGGCCGGGTCGACACGGACCGCGCGCGCCTCGCGCTGCAGCGCGGCAAGATCGTCACCGCTCAGTGCCGCCTGCAGCCGCTCGACCGGTTCTCCCTCGCGGTGAGTGTTGAGCACGTCCCGCTCGGTGTTGCGGTCGGGGTAGCCGATCTCAATGTTGAGCATGAACCGGTCGAGCTGGTTCTCCGGGAGCGGATACGTCCCCTCGAACTCGAATGGGTTCTGTGTCGCCAGTACGAAGAACGGCCGCTGCAGCGGATACGTCTGCCCATCGAGCGTCACCTGCCGCTCCTGCATCGCTTCGAGCAGGGCGCTCTGGGTGCGGGGCGTGGTGCGGTTGATCTCATCGACGAGGAGGACGTTAGTGAAGATCGGCCCCTTGCGGAACTCGAACTCGCCGCGGTTGGGGAGAAAGACGCTCGTCCCCAGGATGTCGCTGGGGAGCATGTCGGGCGTACACTGCAGGCGCGCAAACTGGCAATTGAGGCTGTGAGCCAGCGCTTTGGCGAGCGACGTCTTGCCCACGCCGGGGGCGTCTTCGATCAGCAGATGCCCTTCCGCGAGCAGAGCCACCACGGCGAGGCGGATCACCTCCGGCTTCCCCAGCAGGGCCTTGGCAATGTTCGATTCAAGACGTTCGATCAGCGTGCCCGTTTCGGTGCTCACGATGTGCTCCCGGTGATCGATGGCGGAGGGCAGCCGGATTATGCCGGGCCGCACCGTGCTTTCCAGCCGGGAGGGTGCGGTGACGTACCTGGTGCATCCGCGCGAAACAAAGGATGGAAAGAAACAGGGATAAAATCAA
>CAZWGW010000650.1:0-4538 GCA_964633565.1 uncultured Planctomycetaceae bacterium | reverse complement strand
GCAATGACCAGAACAGGTCGTGGATGACATTGTTCATGGCAATCGTGTTGACGTAGGCGTCGCCGGTGAGCGTCGCCTCGATGCCGGTCTCCGGCGGAAAGACGCGCGACAGTTCGGCGGTGAGCTGCCGGTTCAGCTCCGCCAACCGGCGCGTGCCGACGTCGCGGACCTTGAGCAGCACGCGGGCGCGCAAGCCGTCGGGCGTCATGAAGACGTGGTAGTTGAGCGTGTCGGCGATGCGGTCGATGACCCAGTTGCTCCTCTCGATGCGGCGCTCGAGGGCCTCGTCCGAGTCGTCCGGGGGCCGGCCCCGCGCGGCGCGAGCGGTCAATTCGGCCCCGATCGCCTCGTGGTAATCGACGTAACTGCGGGCGAACAGCACACCGTCCTGCGAATGCGCAAACCGTTCGAACTCCGCGACACGGCGGTAGACGTCGGGTGTCAGGTACGCACCCGGCTGTTTCGCGCGGAGGCTGACTTCGATCGGCAGCAGGCCGCCGAGTTTCTCCTCGACGAGCCGCAGCGCTTTCAGGGTGGGATGGTCCTCGCCGTACGTCTCGATCATCGAGGAGTTGACGTGGACGCCGCGCGCCATCCACAGGGCCAGCGCCGTGCCGGCCGCCCCGATCAGCAGCGTCGTGCGGGGATGTCGGTCGACGGCGTCGGCGGCGGCCGTCACAACCCCGCCCAGCGGAGCGCCCGCGGCTGAGCGCCGCGGCGGCCGGAAAAACCGCATCAGGCTCCCCAGCGTCCCCAGGATCGTCACATACAGGCAGAGCAGGCCGATTGCCGCCTGCCAGCCGAACTCCTTGAGCACGTCGGCCCGCGCGGAGAACAGCGAACAGAAACCTACGGCTTTCGTCAGCAATGTGATCAGGCAGGCGCCGGACATGTGGCGAATCGTCTTGCGGACCGCTTCGGTCCGGTTGCCGTGGGTGTTGACCGACTGCTCGCCGTAGTCGGCCACAATGTGTACGCAATTGGAGACGCCGATCACGAGCATCAGCATTGGCAGCACGTTGCTGATGAGATTGAACGTCTCGCCGAGGGCGACGATGGCGCCGACCATCCAGGCCAGGCCCATGCCGACACCGAGCAGCGGCAGCACGCTCCCGGCAACGCGCCGGAACGTCAGGGCCAGCATCGTGAGGTAGAGCACGCCGGCGATGGGGAGCAGCCGGCGCTGGTCCGCCTGCAGGTTGTCGACCGTGTCGACGCGCAGATAGGGGAGGCCCGTCAGCCGCACTCGATACCCCGTGGGAGAAGCGTGCTGTGCGAGGACTCCCTGCACCGACCTGATCACCGCGCGGAACTCGTCCAGCGCCTGCACCTGGGGCTGAATAAACGCCATAATCACCGTGACGCGCCGATCGGCGCTGAGCAGCGAGCCTTCCATCAGCGGCGACTTGTCCACCAGCCGCCGCATCCGGTCGGCCGTGTCTTCGTCGACCGGCAGGTCCGTGATGATCGGCCGCGAGACGATGTCGGGGGGCAGGCGCAGCGTGCGGTACGTCCCCTGGACGGTCGCGAGCGACTCGATCCGCTGGATGGGCGGCAGGGCGTCAACGGCCTGGGCGACCTCAGACTGCCACGTCAGCGCGGCGGGAGTGAGGACGTCGGTTTCGCCGGTCGCCTCGAGGACGATCATCAGCACCGAGTCTTCGTAGGCGAACGTGCGTTTGAAGTCCTCCAGTTCGCGGACGAGGTTGTCGTCCCCCTTGAGCATGGCCTGCGGGGCGAAGTCGAACCGGATCTGCAGCGCCAGCGCGGCGGCGGCGGCCGTGACGATGAGCAGGACCGCCATGACAAGCAGGGGATGCCGGATCAGGAGGTCGGCCAGCCGCGCGGACATCCGGGTGTTTTAGGGGGGCGGCGGGTCGAGGGCCAGCGAGAGGAGACTACCCGATTCATTCGTTCTGTTTGTCGGGTTCATCAATGCGATCCCGCAGTTCCCGAAAGACCTCATCTGCGGCAATGAATTCACCGCGGTCCAGCTCATTAAGGCCTTCCTGCAGTGCAGCACGCAGTCGCTGCATGTTGAGTTCGTGCCGTTCAGGTTCCATAGATCGCTCCCGCCCGCCGAGCCTTCTTGTTCACCCGGTTGTGCGCGTGCAGGCCGTCGAGCACCAGTTCCGCCAGCGACGCCTGATACGCGCCGGCCGTCTCGCCGGATGCCAGGCCTGGTTCCAGTTCCGACCCGGCGCGATCGAGCAGCTTGCGGAACCCGCGAATGGCGTCCAGCCGCGCGAGAACTTCGGCCGTCGGCGCCGCGTCAGAGAATTCGAGCCGGTGTCCGGACTCAAAGTAGTCGACGACCGCCTGGAACTGCTGCGGCTGGAAGTGCTGGTCGAACACGTTCTTGACCGCCTCCTCGATCAGCCGCAGGATCAGGCGGTCCTCCTCGCCGGTCTCTTCGGTCATCGCCAGTTCCAGTTTTCCGCGGGAGCTGGCCGCGGCGTACGCCAGGTCGCCGGGGCGGGCCACCGTCCCCGGTTCGCCCGCCAGGATCGCCCGGCGTTCGGCGTTCGAGATCAGGTTCTCGAAATTGGCGATCGACATGCGGACCGACACGCCCGAGGCGTGGTTGACGTGTGGACTGGTTCGCGCCAGGCGGCTGGCCTCTTCCACGACCTCCCGCAGGAACCGCGGCACGCGCACCAGGACGTCTCCCTCCCGCTCGGTCCAGGCGTTGTCGTCGGTGATCTGCATGCCGATCTCGCGCGTCAGCGGGTAATGCGTGCGGATCACCGACCCGATGCGGTCCTTGAGCGGCGTCACGATCCGGCCGCGATTGGTGTAATCCTCCGGATTGGCCGAAAAGACCATGCACAGATCGAGCGGCAACCGGACGGTGAACCCGCGGATCTGCACGTCCCGCTCTTCCAGCACATTGAACAGGCCGACCTGGATCTTGGGCGAGAGGTCGGGGAGTTCGTTCATGCAGAAGATCCCCCGGTGGCTCCGCGGGATCAGCCCGAAGTGCATCACGTCCTCATTGGCCAGGTGCCGGCCTTCCGCGTGCTTGATCAGGTCGATCTCGCCGATCAGGTCCGCGATCGTGACGTCGGGCGTAGCCAGCTTCTCGTGGTAGCGGCGCTCGCGGCCGATCCATTCGATCGGCGTCGCATCCCCCTGCGCGGCGATCAGGTCGCGGGCGTACTTCGAGAGCGGGGAGTACGGGTCATCGTTGATTTCCGACCCGGCCACAATCGGGACGTGCTCGTCCAGCAGTTCCGACAGCATCCGCAGCATGCGCGTCTTGCCCTGTCCCCGGAGTCCCAGGAAGAGCATGTCGTGTCGCGAAAGGATGGCGTTGACGACTTCCGGGACGACGGTTTCGTCATAGCCGATGATGCCGGGGAACAACGGCTGACCGCGGCGCAGGCGGTCAATCAGGTTGCGTCGCAGTTCCTGCTTGACGGGGACGGCGGCATAGCCGCTGCGGCGGAGGTCGCCGAGAGTTCTGGGTCGATCGGGCATGGCGCTCGGAATCTGGCGGAAACTGACGCGAGGCGCCCAACGGCAGGCGCGACCGGCACTCTAGCAGACCCGTCCGCGGCGCGCAATTGCCAGCGACCGGCGCGTCCGAAGTGGTCGGCCGCGGGCCACATCGCGCTGTGCGGCGCGGCGACGCGAATTGACGCGAATTCGGGTCGTTTGCCCGCACCACCCGGTTTGGCATACGATAGGCGCACGTTGCGCATGCGGGGGAGGCGGCCGAGCCCGATTGCGGTCCAGACAAGGCGTCTGTGCGTGACGCCGCGTCGTGAGTTGTCACGCGAAAGGCACTGACGGCCGATGCGGATGATTCGTTGTTGAACTGGACGTTCCTTCACACCGGGTTGTGCACGCGCCGAGCGGCCGCGCTCCAGCGGCTGGGCGGGGGCGTCAATTCGCCGGCCTGATCCCGCGCTGAATCCCACGCATGGCTGAATCCCGCCCACGACCGAGCGACCCCTCCGAAGACGCGACGGCGCCCATGCCGGCCGAGTTGGCGACGGGAGCGACGGCCGTCAGTTCCGACACGGCGGGGACGGCCCAGCGCAAGGCGGCGGCGCGCGCGAGTGACGAAGGCGACAGCCGGGTCGGCGACTTTCACCTGCTGCGCCGGCTGGGAAAAGGGGGCATGGCCGAAGTCTGGCTGGCCGAACAGGTGTCTCTCAAGCGGCACGTCGCGCTCAAGCTCCTGAAGCGCGACCTCACCGACGACCCGACCTACGTCAAACGGTTTGAAGCGGAGGCCAAGGCCGCGGCGGGACTGAACCACCCGAACATCGTGCAGGTGTACACAGTCGGCCAGACGGGCGGCCAGCACTATATCGCCCAGGAGTACGTCCAGGGGCAGACGCTGCGCAACCTGCTGCAGAAGAAGGGGCCGCTGGGAGTCACGGTGGCCCTGCACGTCATGCGGCAGGTGGCCGCCGCCCTGACCGCCGCCGCCGAGCGCGGCATCGTGCATCGGGACATCAAGCCCGAGAACATCATGATCACCCGGAAGGGAGAGGGCTTCGATCCCGCCGCCAACGACCCGGTCTATT
>CAZWGW010000649.1:0-4543 GCA_964633565.1 uncultured Planctomycetaceae bacterium | reverse complement strand
TGCTCCGCTGCAGCCCGATCCTCGCACAATCGCTGTGGCTCAGCGCCGCAGTCGTGGGACTGGGCCTCGTGACGGCGGCCTACGCGGCCATCGCGGCGCGCGTCCAGCCTGACATCAAGAGCGCGCTCGCGTTCGCTTCGCTGACGCAGGTCGGCATCATTGTGGCCGAGATCGGGCTGGGGTTGCGCTACATCCCGCTGATCCACATTATCGGGCACGCCTGCATGCGTACTCTGCAGTTGCTGCGGGCGCCGACGCTGATCCGGGACTACCACACTCTGGAGAACGCCATCGGCGACCATCTGCACCCGGCCCCGGGCTTCTGGGAACGGATGGTCCCCGAACACGTGCGGATCTGGATTTACCGATTCGCGCTGGAGCGCGGCTACCTCGACGCGACGCTGTTTGACTTCGTGCTGCAGCCCTTTGTCCGCGTGTTCCGGTGGTGCGACCGCATGGAACGACGCTGGACGGACTTCCTGTCGCGGGGTCGGTCGCGTGAATCGGCGGCCGCGATTTCTCCGCAGTCTGCCAATGAGTTGCCGTAATGGAATTGCACCTGCCCTGGCTTGAACTCTCGATTGTGATCCCGATGATCGGCGCGCTCTGGGTCAGCCGATTGCGCGATCCCGACCGGGCGCATCAGCACAGTATCGTCGTTTGTGGATTGGCGCTGGGCTGCACGCTCGGCGCCTGGCTGGACTTCCGGTCCCTGCAGGCGCTGGAAGCGCACGACCGCTGGGACCTGGCGTCCGACGTCATTGGTGCGCAATCGCTGGTGATCGACCGGCTGAGCGCACCGCTGTTGCCGCTGGCGGCGCTGCTGTACCTGATGACCGCGATCGCGACGCTGCGGGCCAAGGCCAGGTCGTTCTCATTCGGCTGGACGCTGGTGTCGGAAGCCATTCTGCTGGCCACCCTGAGTTGCAAGCAGCCCTGGGGGGTCGTGGTCCTGCTGGCCCTGGGGACGGTCCCCCCGTTCATGGAGTTACACTCCCGCGGCAAGCCCACGGGCGTCTATCTCTCCCACATGGGATTGTTCGTCGCCCTGATTGTCGCAGGCTGGGCGCTGGTTGCAGTGGAAGGAGTCGGCGAAAGACACTCGATCCTTGGCGTCGCGCTGCTGCTCGCGGCGGCGCTGGTGCGCAGCGGGCTCGTGCCGCTGCACTGCTGGATGACGGACCTGTTTGAGCATGCCTCGTTCGGATCGGCGCTGCTGTTTGTCACGCCCATGGTGGGCGCATATGCGGCCGTCCGGCTGGTGCTGCCGATCGCGCCGGACTGGGCGCTCCGCAGCATTGCCATGATCTCACTGGTGACGGCGGTCTACGCGGCCGGCATGGCCCTGGTGCAGACCGAGGCCCGGCGGTTCTTCTGCTATCTGTTTCTGAGCCACTCGGCGCTGGTGCTGGTCGGGCTGGAAAGCGTCTCGCCGGTGGCCCTGACCGGCGCGCTGTGTCTGTGGCTGTCGATCGGTCTGGCGTTGACCGGTTTCGGGTTGACGTTGCGGGCGATTGAGACCCGCATCGGGCGCGTGTCGCTGAGCGGGTATCACGGGCTGTATGAGCACACTCCGCCGCTGCCAGCGTTCTTCCTGCTGACCGGTCTGGCGAGCGTCGGCTTTCCGGGAACGTTTGGTTTCGTCGGCAGTGAAATGCTCGTCGACGGCGCAGTGCACGTCTATCCGTACGTGGGAGTGGCTGTTGGTCTGGCCGCGGCGCTCAACGGAATTGCCGTCGTCAAGGCCTACTTCCACATTTTCACTGGAACTCATCACGGGTCGTCCGTGCCGCTCAAAGGGCAGTGGCGGATCCGGCTCACCGTGCTGGCCCTCGCGCTCCTGATTCTGGGAGGCGGCCTGTTCCCGCAGCCGGGCGTCGCGTCACGCCACCGTGCCGCAGTAGAGATCCTGGCGGAACGCAAGGCGCAGTCGGCGCCAAAGACGATCGTTCGTGAGTCGGACCCCGCAGCGCGCGTCGCCGAACTGCGATAATCCCCGATCGGCAATGAAGCCGCATCGGATGGGGACGTGCCCGGGCGTGCGAGTCACCTGATCCCGCGGTTACGCTCTTACTGAACGGTCGTGAGGAAGCGGGCGGCGCGATTCAGGCTCTCGACGAGTACGGGCGGATTGTAGACCCCCAGCATCACGACGAGCGCCATGGCCAGCAGGATGGGAATCCCCGTGGCGAGGCTGTCCTGAAACCCGGTCGAGGAAGACGGTTCCGACGGCCTTCCAAACGACAGGGCGACCACCGTCGACCCCATGCCCACGAACACGGCGAACAGCAGCAGAATGAACAGCGCGCCCGAAACGTAATGTCCCCCGGCGAACGCGGCGGCCAGCATCTGGAACTCGCTGACAAACGGGGCGAACGGCGGCGATCCGGTAATGGCGAAAATGCCCGCCAGGAACATCACACCCGAAAACGGCAGCCGCCGCAGCACTCCCTGCAGGTCCGCGGCAAACTTGGTGCCGTAGGCGCGGTGGATGTTTGCCGCGGCAAGGAACAGCACGCCCTTCGTCAGCCCGTTGTGGACCACGTGCAGCAGCGACCCCGCCACGGCGGTACCGCCGATCCCGATCCCGAACACCAGCATCCCCATGTGTTCCACGCTGGAATAGGCCAGCAGCCGCTTGATGTCCCGCTGCCGGACCATGAACACCGCGGCCAGGCCCATCGACAGCAGTCCCATGAAGACCATGATCCGCTGTGCAAACGCCTCGTCATGCGCCAGACTGGAGATCTGGTAGAACCGCAGGATCGCCAGGAACGCGCAACTCGTCTGCCCGCCAGCCATCAGGGCGCCGATCACTCCGGGCGATTCGCCGTATGCGTCGGGTTTCCACGTATGCATCGGCGCCAGACCCATCTTGGTGCCGTAGCCCACAAACAGCAGCACAAAGGCGGCCCGCAGCCAGGGGAGCGACAACTGCGGCGCTTCCTGCACCAGCTCGTCAAACAGCAGCGTCGATTTCAGGCCGGAGTAAAGCCCGGCGTAGGCGATGAAGAAGGACCCCATCAGGGCCAGCGCCACGCCCACGGAGCAGATCACGAGGTACTTCCAGGTCGCCTCCAGCGACCGCGGGTTGTGGTTGAAGTACAGGCTGGGCGCAACGACGAGCGTCATGGCTTCGACGGCCACCCACATCAGCCCCAGGTGGTGCGAGAGGATCACCAGCGTCATCAGTCCCAGCGCCAGCAGCATGCAGGCGCAGAACACGCGGTTCGGCCGCGCCTGGCGGTGTGCGAGGTATCCCGGCACGTACAGCGCGCACAACAGGAAGAACACGCTGACGTAGCCCAGAAACAGTTCGCCGAGCGGGTCGAGCAGCAGCCACCGGCCCCAGGCCGAGACGGACGGCAATTGCAGGGCGCGCACCGTCAGCAGCAGGTGCAGCGCAGCGCCCGCCGGCACGACGAGCGGACGCCAGCGATTCGACGGGACGGCAAACGCCACGGCGGCCGCCAGGAGCGGGCATGCGATCAGCCAGAACGCCATGCGTTACTCCCTGAGGGCCGTCAATTGTTCGGTGCTGGCCGATCCGAATGCACGGCTGACGTGGTTGATGATGATGCCCATCACGAACACCCCGACAAACAGGTCCAGCAGCACTCCCAGCTCGACCAGGATCGGGATGGCATGCACCAGGAGCAGGCCGAAGATGAAAATGCCGTTCTCCAGGACGATATACCCGAGCACCTGCGTCAGGGCCCGCCAGCGCGTGGTCAAGATCAGGAATCCCGTCAGCACCGTCGCGAGGGACGCCGGCACGATCAGCACGCTGCCATGTTCGCCGCGCAGTGGCAGCCGCGCGGCGAACACCATGACCAGCCACGTCCCGACGGCGCCGATGAGGAGCGCGGGGACAATGCCGATCGCCGATTCCACGTGTCGTCGGATGTCGGCTTCCCGGATGGCGCGGAGCAGCAACCGGGGGATCACGATCCCCTTCACCGCCATCATCACCAGCGCCAGAACGCCGATGCGCGCCAGTTCCAGCGGGCGTGCTGCGGCGTCCTCCCCGGCCAGAGCCATCCCCTGATGCGCCAGGGGGTACACGACTCCCAGCAACACTCCCTGCGCGGCGACGACATACACCACGGCGCGAATCTGCGTCGACGAGAGAATGTAGAAGTTCAGCAGCAGGACGATGACCAGGAAGGTATCAATGAGATGCACGGGCACGGCCGCCTCGCTGTTTTCAATTGATCGCCAGCACCAGCCCGAACGCCGACAGGACGCCTGCAGCGGCAAGGAAGTTGGGGATCGAGGCAAGCCGCAGCCGCGCCATGACCGATTCCACAACGCCCACCAGGATGGCGACTGCCAGCAGCGCCCCGATCGTCAGTCCCCAGCCCACAACTTCCCCGCCGGTTTCAATCGGCACGGCCAGGCGCACGATCAGGGCGGCGAAGACCATCAGTTTCACCGCCGCGCCGTAGATGATCAGCCCCAGTGCCGGCCCGCTATGGTCCAGGACCATGACCTCGTGGATCATCGTCAATTCCAGATGCGTATTCGGGTCGTCAAACGGAAG
>CAZWGW010000648.1:2780-4544 GCA_964633565.1 uncultured Planctomycetaceae bacterium | reverse complement strand
TGGGCCTTCTGACCGTCTACATCATCGACACCTCTTCGCTGGAGACCCTGCACCAGTGGCGCCCGGCTGCCAAGAACCAACCCATCTGGAAAAACCTGGATACGTTGATTCGCGCGGACCGCTTGCTCGCACCTGTTGAAGTTTACGAGGAGCTGCGGGCCGGCCATGACGCATTGTCCCGCTGGGCGCTCAAAAGAAGGAAAAGCGGCGTCTTTCGCCCGACGACCCGCCAGCATGTCGGCATCGCGAAAGGCATCATTCATGCATTCCCCGAGTTCGTGGAACGCGATCGCCCGACGCCTCAGGCGGACCCTTTTGTCGTGGCGCTCGCAATCCATGAGTCTCGATCGCTGGTCTCAGCGGCGGAGCAACAGATCGTCGTCGTCACTGAAGAGAAGTTCACACCAACAGGCAGGCCGAGGATGCCCCACATCTGCGCTGCCCGTGGCGTGCGGTATGTCAATCCACCAGATGTACGTGAATGAGGGTTGGACGATCTGAAGGCCAGCTGTTTGTCATGCCTCATGACAGCCCACGAACCATGCACGACAATGTCGCTGAACAATGCTGCCGAGTGTCCGCGGCTGCGCGGCCGCATTGCCGCCGCGGCGTGTGCCGTTGCGTCTTCTGCCGCCGCGGTTCATCGCAACTCGCTCACCCCCTGCTTCAAACCAGTCAGGTGCCGCACTTCGCCATCGGTCAGCGCCCGGTCGAAGACCGCGAGGTCATCCACATAGCCGACGTACGCCGCGCCGAGCACCAGCAGCACGCGCGCGGGGTCCCAGCCGAACGTAAGGTCCCAGTTCTCGATCGCCCCCTGCGGCCTGCCGTTCAGGTAGAGCCGGCCGCGCTGCGGTTTCGTTTTGTCGTTGACGTTCTCCACCGTGAACACGGCGTGCGTCCACGCCTCGCGCGAGAACGGCGCACGCTCGACCTGCACCATCGGCCGCTTCTCAAAGGGGATGTCGGCCCATTGCACGTTGTCCGGGTTCCAGATCTCAAACAGCGGCCGGATCGCATACCGGAAGTAGCGCGGCGTTTCATCCTTCGACCACTCCAGGAAGATGAAGCCCTTTTTGCTGTCGTCGCCGACGATCTGCACGGGATCGCAGTAGCCCGGTTCCAGGTCCCGGTCGGGGTCGAGCCGCAGCCAGACGGAGACGGTCGCGTTCCAGCTCCGGTCGTTGTAGCCGAGCACCCCCGCGTCCTTGTACGCCGGCCGGAAGTCGTTCTTCTTCGTGAAGTGCAGCGCGCCGCCGAATCGGCCGGCATCGGACGCCAGCCGGACCGCTTCCGTGGGCGCAGCGATCACCAGGTCCTGCCCCTGGGCGATGTAACACGTCTTGTCGCCGCGGGCGAAGTCCGCCTCCAGCCCCGTGTCGAACGATGCGTGCAGCGTGAGCGCGCGGGTGAGACGATTCTTCGTGTCGGCCTCGGCCTCATTGAGGGCCTGTTGCGCTTCCGCGGGAGTGAACTCGCGGACGAAGAGATTTCGCCAGCGGATTTCGCCGCCGTGCGTCTGCAGCATGATCGGTCCCCGGGCCGGCAGCGGCTGGCTGCGGTCCCAGTAGTTCTCCATCACGGCGGCGTCCACAACGAGTTGATCGTTCAGCCAGACCCAGGTGCGGTCGCCGATCTGGCGGATGCGGAACTGGTTCCACTCGCCGAACGGGCGGTCGGCCCGCACGTGCGGGTCGCGTCCCGGGGCGTCCGGCGTGTTGTTGAACAGGCCGCCGGACCCCAGGTGCGGCTTGCGCGTCGGCT
>CAZWGW010000648.1:0-2770 GCA_964633565.1 uncultured Planctomycetaceae bacterium | reverse complement strand
CGCCGAACTCCTCGTCGGTCGTGGCGTAGGGTCCGTGGCCGTCGTTGACCAGCTCGCCGTTATCGACGGTCCAGTTCTGCGGAAACTCGGCCCGCTGCTGTGCGAGGTTGGCCTCCTTCGCATCCCCCGCGAGTTTTTCGGCGCTGTGCGGGTTGAGGCCGTGCCAGCCGGTCAGGTCGCGGCCGTTGAAAATGGCGCGGAAGCCCTCCGGCGGGACCGGGTCCGCGGCGCGGCCCACGGCCGGCAGGAACAGTGCAAGGTTCACGAGGCTGATCAACAGGCTGCGCGGGGCACGTCGTCTCATCGGTTTGCTCCGGGGAGTCGTCGTTGCACGCCGCGAAATCACGGTCTCGTTCGCATTCGTGCGCCCCGATTCTAGCAGGCCGCCGCTGACTTCGCGCGGGCTGCGCGGGAGGCGCGCTTGTGATCACCCGGCCATGCATGTACAAACCGTGTCGCACCTGCGGGTCGAATGCGCGGTGGAGGTCACGATGTCCGTCCGATCGCTCCCGGGCCGGCTGTTGCCGGCGGCACTGCTGGTGCTGCTCTCACCCTTATGCGCCGCGGCCGACGAGACGGCGCTCACCCGTCACTGGCTCTGGACGACGGCCCACGCCATCCCCAAGGAGACCACCACCGAAGGAAGCGGTTATTTTTCGATCGTCGAAGGGCACAACGGCAAGGTCTACGTCGGCACCGCAAAGTACGGCTTCAACTGTTTCCTCGTCGAGTTCGATCCCGCGACGAACGCGATGCGGGTCGTGCTCGACGCCCACAAGGAGATCGGTACGACCGCCACCGGTTTTGCCGCGCAGGCCAAGTTCCACACACGCAACAACGTCGGCGAGAGCGGCAGGATCTACCTCGCCACCAAGCAGGGGTATCCCAAAGAGGGGGAACAGCGGACCGACTACCCCGGCGGTTACTCAATGGTCTACGACCCCGCCACCGACAAGACCCGCGTCTACGGCATCCCCATCCCGCACCAGGGGATCATCAGCATCACGCCCGACGAGTCCCGCAACGTCGCCTACATCTCGACCTGCTCCGATGAGCGGCCGATCGAGAGCAGCCACTTCATGGTCCTTGACCTCGAGACCGGCGAGTACCGCGACCTGCTCGACTGCCGGCACATGTATGCCTTCATCGTCGTCGACCATCGGGGGCGGGCGTATCACCCGATCCTCGGCGGTGAGATCGCCCGCTATGACCCGGCGACGGACAAACTGGAGCGCCTCCAGCAGACGGTCGACGGCCAGCCGCCGACCGCGGAGTCGCTGCTCGCGCATCCCGAATCGCATCCGATCAACTGGGACATTTCGCCCGACCGCAAGACGCTGTACGCCGTGGCGATGAGCGGCAACCAACTGTACGGCTACGATCTCACGGCCACGGACGGGACATTGCCCGGCCGCAGCCTGGGGAAGCTGATCGAGGGGGCCCAGAGCACTGATTGCCGCGCGATGTGCGTCGCGCCGGACGGCACGGTGTGGGCCGGGGTCGCGGCGACGTTTGAGGGGCGCGGGCAGTTCCTGCACCTTGCGAGCCATCGTCCCGGCGATGCCGCGCCGACGGACCACGGGCCGATCGCGATCAGCAACCCGGACTACACGGAATTCACCGACGCCGACGGCAAGCCGCTGCCGTGGCACCACGGCGTCTATCAGCTTGCGGACGGCACCATGCTGCCGCGGTACGTGGTGATGGGGATCTGCGCCGCCCACGACGGCACGGTGTATCTCACGACGCTCGCCCCGTTCACGCTGCACGTGGTCCGCGTCCCCAAAGTGGCCGGCGTGACGACCGTCTATCACCACAACTCGCATGCCGACGTGATCTTTTCGCGGCTGCTGCGGACCGACACGCTCGACGGGAAGGGGCAGCGCAGCCCGCTGGAACTGAAGTCGCTGTACGCGGACCAGGTCGGCGAGCGGGACCTGAGCCGCACACTCGCATCGAAGCATGGAGTTGCCGTCCACGACAGCGTCGCCCGGGCGCTGGCGCTCGGCGGCGACAAGCTGGCGGTGGACGGCGTGCTGCTCGTCGCCGAACACGGGAATTACTCCGAATCCGACACCGGCCAGATCATGTATCCCAAGCGGCGGATGTTCGCCGAGATCGCGGACGTGATCGAACGCAGCGGCCGGCCCGTGCCCGTCTTCTCCGACAAGCATTTGGCCGACAACTGGCAGGACGCGAAGTGGATTTACGACACCGCGCAGCGGCTGAAGGTCCCGCTGATGGCCGGGTCGTCGCTGCCGACGCTGTGGCGCTATCCGCCGGCCGACGTGAAGCGCGGCGCACAGCTCAAGGAGATCGTGGCGGTGTCGTATCACCGGCTGGACACCTACGGGTTCCACGCGCTGGAGATGGTGCAGTGTGTGGCGGAGCGCCGCGCGGGGGGAGAGACGGGGGTCAAATCGGTGCAGTGCCTCGTGGGAGACGCCGTGTGGCAGGCGGAACAGGCCGGCGTCTACGACGCGGCGCTCCTGGATGCGGCGCTCAGCCGGCTCAAGTGGCGGCCGATCGCCGACAGAAAGCAACTGGTGGACCTGGTTCCCGAGCCGGTGCTATTCGTGATCGACTACCACGACGGCTTGCGGACGAATGTCTTCACGCTCAACGGGGCCGTCGGGGAATGGGCCAGCGCCTGGAAGTACGCTGACGACAGCGTCGAGTCGACCCTGTTCTGGACGCAGGAGGCGCGACCCTTCATGCACTTCACGTATCTGCTGTTGGGGATCGAAAAGATGATGCTGACCGGCCGGCC
>CAZWGW010000647.1:0-4546 GCA_964633565.1 uncultured Planctomycetaceae bacterium | reverse complement strand
TCTCCCCTTTGAGATATCGGTTCATCCACACAAAGGCGTGGACCTGCAGTTCCTGTGTGTCCTTGTGCGGCCCTTCGGTGATCTGCAGACCGAACTTGTCCGTCGCGCCATACAATTCGTAAATCCGGCGTGTTTTTGTGTAGACGTCGACCACGCCGTCCAGCGGGAAAATGCGGTCCTTGTCCGTGTTGGAAATGAGCAGCGGCCGGGGCGCCACCAGGGCGGCCACCAGTGGGAAGTCCCATTCGTACGTGTTGAGCATGTACATGCAGTCGCAGTGCCCTTCAACGCAGCCGTCGACGACGTGGTTCTGCAAACTGGTGATACCGGCAACGGGCACGGCGCACTTGATTCGATCGTCGATGGCGGCGATCCACCAACTGTAGGCCCCGCCGCCGGACCTGCCGGTCACACCGATCCGCTCACCGTCGACTTCCGGCCGGGACTGCAGGTAGTCCAGCGCGCGCACGCAGTTCCAGGCTTCGACGCCGGCCGGTGTGTAGCCGCGGGAGATCCACCACCACATCCCTTCGCGGTAGGTGCCGTGATGAATGCCCTCGATTTCCCCCAACTGCAGGGTATCGATGGTCAGGCAGACCATGCCGTTCCGGGCGAACCACGCGCCGTGGTGCTGGTAGGCGGTCTTGTTGCCGAAACTGACGCCGTTCGCCGTAGCCCGGGCGTGACCGCAGACGTAAAGGACTGCCGGGACCGGTCCGGCCCGCTCCCGGGGAACATACAGGTTCCCCGTGACATACAGGCCGGGCCTCGACATGAAACAGACCTTCTCGACAGTGAACTCCGGGTGTTCGAGCGTGCCTGTCACCACGGCGTCGAGCGGGGACCGTTCCGGCAGCGGGTCCAGGCCCAGCATCTCCAGCAACTGCCGGCGGTATTCCTCGCGCCTCAACGTCCAGTCATCCAGGGTCCTGATGTCGGCCAGCGTGGCCTCCGCGATTCTCCGCGTTTCGAGGCGGAAATACCCGGCGGCGAGCGCGTCGCCTCCGGAGGTGTCGGCAGTCGTGTCCGAGGCACAGAGAGGAGGGCCGATGCCTGCCAGCAGCCACATCGCTCCCGAATACAGCCGTGATCGCCACATGAGTCCATCCCCGACGGGAGAATTCGCAACCGTCTGCACGCGTCAATAAACGAGAGGAGGTGGAGCCGGCCGAGAACCGGCGCCAAGCGCCTCCACAGGCGGGTGGACCGGGTGCTCATCCCGACCGGCTCCGTGCCTCATCAGGGCACGTGAGAATCAAGCCGGTCGCGATCGGCATCGAGCGCACGGCGCAGATGCGCGAAGGGCTCACATCAGGGTGCCCATTCTGCAGTCCGTCGGGCCGGTCTGGCAAGTCTGGTCGGGAGACCCACTGCGCTTGCAACATCCTCCCTGCCGCGTCATCGTGACAGTGACGGAACAGCCGGGGTTCGTTGCGAGGCACGTTTCAATTGAGCGGTCGTCTCGATGCGCATGAGTTGGCAAGGGGAACGAGTGCTCGCTGTCGTCGCCCATCCGGACGATGCCGAGTTATTGTGCGCCGGCACGCTGGCCCGGGCACGTGACGACGGTGCCGCCGCCGGCATCTGCGTGTTGTGCCGGGGCGATAAGGGACAACCGGCGGGACGAAGGATCGACAATCTGGCGGACGTCCGCCGGTCCGAAATGCTGGCGGCGGCTGAAGTCGCCGGGTTGCAGTTGTTTCCCGGAGAGTGCGGCGACGGTGAACTGATGGACGACGAGGCGACTCGAGGCCGCCTGGTGGAGGTCGTCCGCCGCTTCCAGCCGACGTTGATTCTGGCGCATGCCGGCAACGACTACCACGTCGACCACCGCACTGCCGCCCAACTCGCCGAGATCGCCTCCTGGCTGTGCGCATCGCATTCGCGGCAACACCTCGGTCCGCCGTTGGCGTCCCCCCCGGCATTATGGTGGATGGACACGGTCGGCATGCAGGAATTCGATCCGCACTTCTACATTGACATCAGCCCGCAGGTGGAAGTGAAGGAACGCATGCTGGCCTGTCATGCCAGCCAGCTCGAACGTGCCGGAGATGGCGATTTCACGTCGCTGCCGGAATTAATGCGGAACCAGTACCAGACCCGCGGCCGGCAGGCCGGCGTCGCGGCCGCCGAGGCGTTTCGCTGTTACCACGCCTTCAAACGGAGCCGGGCCTGGTAGGCGCGAGCGTGTCGGCGCCGGGAAGCGAACATCTGCGGCGATCGTCAGGATCCCCGCTTGGTCCGCAGCGCGCGGACTTTGGACGCAATCCGGCTGAGGACCATCTGCGCCCGCCGCTCGCCATCGTTGGCGGCCTGGGCCAGCGCCGTCTGCATGTTTGCCAGCAGGTGCTGCATGGTCTTGCGGTGCATCTCAAATTCCCGCGCCACCTGCTCAATCCCGGCGAAAGGCCGTCGGGGCACGATCTGGTCCTTGTAAAGCGACTCGAACCGCAGCCGCAGCCCCGCGTTGCTCGTCATCCCGACGTCGTGCTCCTTGATGAACCTCGCGACGCGTGCGGCAACGTCGCGGAGCCAGCGGCGGGCTTCCTGCCAGTCCACGCGATCCGCGGAGTCCGCCGCGCGGGCCTCTTCCACGTTCAGGTCGCGGTTGAGTGAATTGAGCCGGACCTGCATCGTATTGAGTTGCTTCCGCGCGGTGTCCTGGTGGTTTTCGATGAGCAGGATCCCGTTCCAGTCCGCCTCGATTCGCGCAAACAGGCTGGCCGATTGCGTCGGTGGCGCGGACGCGTAGTTGGGATGCACTGGTGCCACTGTTGCGGGTGGCGGTGAGACCGCATGCAACAGCACCGTGATTGTCGCGTCGGCCCCGGCGGGCGGCGCTGGAATCGGATAGTCGAGTGCGGGATTCATCCCCTGCATCGCGTTCAGCGGATGGCCGTAGATGTAGCACACGGACACATATCGTGGATCGATCCCTGTGGACTGCAGCAGAAACCGCATCGACGGCGGCGGACGGCCCGTGGCGCCGCGCAGCCAATCGTCCGGGATGCGCACGAACAGCCCCTGTGGCGCGGTGGGGGGCTTGAACCAGGCCCAGAGAAAGGCGGCAGGATCACCAGGCAGGCGCACCTGCTCCCAGTTCGTGGAGGGGGGACGTTCCGAAAACTGCATGACGCGGACCGACGGTGTGACGCACGAAAGCTGTCTGGTACCGAATCATACGACGATTTGCCATCCGCGGATTGCGCAAAACTCTGTCTCCCACGATCGAATTCAGAATTCCTTGACCCGGGCGCCGCGGCCGTCAGTGCGAACGGACGTGCTGGCACGGATCCCTCCACACGCACTTCCCGGCTTGTGCGGCAACGCAGTTCTTCGTTTGTCCGAGACTGGTCGCTGTCCCCTTCGCGTTGTCGCGAACATGCTTACTGATTAGCCTTGTGTTCTGCCCTCCGCTTCCCGCTGCGGCCGTGTCTGCAGTCGCGCGACTCCGCCGGGTACATTGCGCCGGCAGTGTTCAGCGATACAACGGGAACCGGAGGGGGAAATTACTCCCATGGGTGTCATCTGGCTTCTCCTGTCGGCGGCGGCACTCGTCGTGTCCATCCTGGCACTCGACACGAGACGTCGCCGGATCGGAGTGGTCGTCGCGCTCTCCGCCGCGCTGACAGCGGCCCTGTCTCTGCTGCCGTCCCGTCGTGTGCCGCCCGCGACGCAACCGCCGTCACCGCCGGCGAGCGAACCGGACGCTCACGAGTTCTTTACCGTTCACACACCACAACAGCAATCGGCCGACGGGTATGTCTCTTCGGCATCGTGTGCGGAATGTCATCGGCGAGAGTTCGATGCGTGGCATGCCTCGTATCACCGCACGATGACGCAACGGGCGACGCCGGCGGCGGTGATCGGCGACTTTGCCGACCGCCGCGTCGAGTTCGACGGAGTTTCGTATGACCTCTCACGACGGGGCGACGCATTCTGGGTGACGGTCTCCCTGCCGGGCGGAACCGGCTCGGCACCGCAGACCATCGAGCGGCCGGTCGTCCTGACAACGGGCTCCCACCACATGCAGGTCTACTGGCTGCCGACCGGAGAAGGTCGAACCGTCGCCGAACTGCCGATCTATTTCCTGAAGGAAGAACAGCGCTGGGTGCCGCGCGACGCATCGTTCCTCAAGCCGCCGTCGTCGGACCCGAGTGCACCGGACGTCGGACGCTGGAACCAGGAATGCATCGCCTGCCATACGACGCATGGCCGATCGCGTCTGCGAACGAGCGACGGCATCATGGCCGCCGATTCGCAGGTCGCCGAGTTCGGCATCGCGTGTGAAGCCTGCCACGGACCGGCGGAACAGCACGTCAAGTCGCGCCGGGGTGAGGACGTGCCGGACGCGATCGTCAATCCAGCCCGGCTCCCTTCAAAACTCTCCACCCAGGTCTGCGGCCGCTGTCACGGAATTACCGTGACGCAGCAGCAGTCGGATCTGGCCGGGCTGCTGGAGCACGGTTACCGGTTTCGACCTGGAAACGAGCTGACCGAGACGCTGCACCTCATGCAGCGCGACCAGGCGACGCGCGACCGGCTC
>CAZWGW010000646.1:0-4559 GCA_964633565.1 uncultured Planctomycetaceae bacterium | reverse complement strand
CAGGATGGTACACCGCGCCGGTCGAATTCACGTTCGACGCGACCGATGGCCTCTCCGGTCTCGCGAGCCTGAGCCCAACCTCAACTCTCTATTCTGGTCCCGACAGCGTGAACGCGCTCGTCACGGCAACTGCGACCGACAACGCGGACAACGTCAACAACGCAGGGTTCCCGTTCAAGTACGACGCAACGGATCCCGTGATCACCCACCCGGGACTCAGCGGGCACTGCTTTGAGAGTGTCAGCTTCCACGTCGCCGGCAGCGACAACGGAAGCGGGGCGCAGCTGCGCCTTGAGGTCGCGCTGGAAAAGAACGGCCTGCTTGTCCTCTCGTACGACATCACCGATGTCTTGCCACAGACTCCGCAGATCGATATCTCGGGTGCGGCGAATGACGGGAACTACGAGCTCATCGTCACCCTCACCGACGAAGCAGGACACGTCTCGACGAAGTCCAAGCACTTTGAGATCGACAATGAGGCTCCCGTCATCACCTACGGCCCAGGTACCCCTGCCGACGGCTCGTACGTGAACACTTCGCAGACCCTGTCGTGGACCATCACGGACCTCGACACGCCGCTGGATACGATTGAGACGCTCACGAGCCTGATCGTTGGCGCAGACATCGGCCCGACGCCGGTCTCCAGTCCGGTCGTCGTTGGCGACGAGGGCCAACACACGCTGTACCTTCGCGCAGAGGACTGCGTGGGTCACGTGACGGAGCAGTTCTTGACCTTCACAATCGACCTCACCGCGCCGGACGTCAATGACGCAATCCTGGCCGGCACCTCCGGCAATCCTGGTTGGTTCAAGAGCCCAGTCAGCGTCACGCTCGGTGCCTCCGACCCGATGATCCGGACAACTCCCGCTTCATCGAGCGACATCGCCGGCAGCGGTGTGAAGGAGATTCGCTACTTCGCGACGGGAGCCGACCCACACGGAAGCGCAGGCTCGCCGATCGTGGTCTCCGGTTCCTCCGCCTCGTTCGACGTGGACGTGGAAGGCATAACGACGATCACCTACTGGGCCGTCGACAATGCCGGAAACGCGGCTGACGTCAAGGAAGTCGTCGTCAGGTATGACGAGACGGCTCCTTCGATCACGCAGCCCGCTGACATCACGGTCACAGCGACAGACCCAACGGGTGCTGACGTCGTCTTCCCGGCCCCGGACGTCAGCGACAACATGGGCGTTGCCTGGACAATGTTCAGCCCGCCTGGACCCCACTTCGGCGTTGGATCGACCATCGTCACTCTGACGGCAGCCGACGAGGCCGGAAACGAGTCCTACGTGACCTTCACGGTCAACGTCGAGAACCCAGTTCCGACTCTGACGGCGATCAATCCGGATACGAAGACGTACCTCGATCCTGCCTTCACGATGACGCTGACAGGCGAAGGCTTCATGCCCGACTCGGTGGCCCGCGTCGATGGCTCTGACCGGCCGACGACGTTTGTCAGTTGGACGGAGCTCTCGGTTGAGATCCCTGCATCTGACATGGACTCGGCGGGAACAAGGGACGTGACGGTCTTCACTCCTGCCCCTGGCGGCGGTACCTCCGGGTCCGTGACCTTCACGGTACTCAAGAAGGACCAGACGATCACGTTCGACCCAATCCCGGGCAAGACGTACGGCGACGCTGACTTCGACGTCAGCGCAACATCCGAAAGCGGCCGGCCGGTCGAGTTCGAGATCGTCTCCGGCCCCGCGACCATCTCTGGCAACACGGTGCACATCACCGGCGCCGGTACGGTGATCGTCCGGGCGAAGCAGGGTGGCGACTCAAACTGGAACCCAGCGCCGGACGTCGACCAGTCGTTCGAGATCGCCAAGGCAAACCCGAGCGTGGTTGTGACCGGAGGATCGTTCACTTACGACGGCAATCCGCATCCCGCGTCGGCGACCGTAACCGGCGTGTTCGGTGAGGATCTCGGAGCGGCAGCCATCGCCTACGCTCCGGGCGGCTCGGCTGAGCCGGTGGACGCAGGTACGTATGACGTCACGGCGGACTTCGCCGGCAACGCCAATTACAATCCGGCGAGTGGTGTCGGATCGATCGTGATCCTCAAGGCCGACCAGACGATCGACTTCGCAGCGATAGCGGACAAGATCCTGGGTTCGGCGCCCTTCGCCCTCTCGGCGACATCGTCCTCGGGCCTGCCTGTGACGTTCAGCCTTGTCAGCGGGCCGGTGTCGCTCAGCGGCAGCACGGTCACGATCCTGGATGTCGGTACGGTCGCGGTCCGCGCCAGCCAGGCGGGCAATCACAACTACAACCCGGCGCCGAACGTAGACCGCACGTTCAAGGTCCTGTTCGCGGGCAACAGCGGCATCCTGCCGCCGGTCAACCCGAACGGCACGAGCGTGTTCAAGAAGAACAGCACGGTGCCTGCCAAGGTGAAGGTGTTCGACGCCAATGGCGTGAGCATCGGCGCCCCGGGAACGATCACGGAGTTCAAGCTGGTCAAGGTCATCACGGGCACCGCGGTGAGCGACGTCAACGAGGACCCGATCAGCACGACGCCGGACACACAGTTCCGATGGAGTGCGTCGGATCAGCAATGGATCTTCAACATCAAGACCTCAAACCTGGCCGCCGGCAAGACCTACGTCTACCGAGTGACATTCAAGGACGGGTCGTGGATGGAGTTCCAGTTCGGACTCAAGTAAGTCTGCGCACGAGAGAGACCCCACGGGGTTCGGGCACTGTCGCCCGGGCCCCGCTCTCATCTCGGCTGAGTAAGATGGAGACGGCACGTTATGTGGATCGCCCTTCTCGCCGCCATGACTGTCGCCGAACCCCAGGCCGTCGTCCCCCCGACTCCCCATCCGCGCCAGCGCACCTGGCACGAGATGGAGTTCAACGCGTTCGTCCACTTTGGGCCGAACACCTTCACCGGCGTCGAGTGGGGCAAGGGAAGCGAGTCGCCCCAGGTCTTCAACCCGTCCGCATTTGACGCCAAACAATGGGTGCGGACCTTCAAGGAGGCGGGCATGAAGGGCGTGATCATCACGGCCAAGCACCACGACGGCTTTTGCCTGTGGCCCAGCAAGCAGAGCAAGCACACGGTCGCCCAGAGCCCGTGGAAGGGTGGGACGGGTGACGTCCTGCGCGAACTCTCCGAGGCATGCCGCGAGTACGGGCTCAAGATGGGCGTCTACCTTTCGCCGTGGGACAGGAATCACCCTGCCTACGGCACTCCGGGATACAACCGGGTCTTCGTCAAGATGCTGGAGGAAGTCCTCGGCAACTACGGTCCGATCTTCGAGGTCTGGTTCGACGGGGCGAACGGAGAGGGCCCGAACGGAAAGAAGCAGGTTTACGACTGGTCTCTGTACGTATCAACCGTCAGGCGGCTCCAGCCCAATGCCGTGATCTTCAGCGATGTCGGGCCGGACGTTCGCTGGGTTGGAAACGAGATCGGCGTCGCCGGCGAGACCAACTGGGGGATGATCGACGCGTGGGGATTTGAACCCGGCCCCAAGGCTCCGCCGCTCCAGGTGTTGAACGAGGGCCTGCGCGAAGGAACTCACTGGATACCGGCCGAGTCCGACGTTTCGATCCGTCCGGGCTGGTTCCACCGTGACTCTGAGAATGACAAGGTGAAAACGCCTGAGGATCTGGTGCGCCTTTGGGAGGCCAGCGTGGGGCGCAACAGCCTGCTACTGCTCAATGTCCCGCCCACAAGGGAAGGGAAGATCCACTCGGCGGACATCGCTTCGCTCCGGGGAATGCGCACCTTGCTCGACGGCACGTACGGGACGCCGCAGTTCCACACGTCCAAGGTCGACGTTGGAGCCGCGATCGTCCTGCCCGAAGCCACGGTTTTTGACCGCGTCGTGCTGACCGAACCCTACGAGACCGGCCAGAAGGTTGCGGCATTCTCGGTTCAAGCACGGGTCGCGGGAGTATGGGAAGAGATCGCCCGCGGTACGACGATTGGCCGTAAGCGCATCCTGCCCGTGACGCCGTGCAGCGCCGACGCCCTTCGCATCAACGTGAGCGACTCGCGCGGTGTTCCCACGATTTCCAGCCTCGGCCTCTACGCCACGCCGTCCACGAAGACCGCCACCGCCGAGACTGCAAGCGAGCGCGCCAAGCGCATGGCGTGGTTCAGGGAAGCACGCTTTGGCATGTTCATCCACTGGGGGCTCTATGCGATCCCCGCCGGAAAATGGGGTGAGAAGACCACCTACGGTGAGTGGATTCGCGACTCGGCGCAGATACCTTTGGACACGTACGACCGGTTCGCCAACCAGTTCAATCCGACCAGATTCGACGCTGACGCCTGGGTTCGGATGGCCAAGGACGCCGGGATGCAGTATATGGTCATCACGACCAAGCACCATGACGGCTTTGCCCTGTTCGACTCGGCCCTCTCCGACTTTGACATGATGGCGACGCCGTTCAAGCGGGACATCATGCGCGAGCTGGCGGAAGCTTGCCGGCGCCACGGGATGAAATTGGGTTGCTACCACTCGATCATGGACTGGCACCACCCCGACTACCTCCCGCGACGGGGGTGGGAAGAGACTGTCCTCTCGGCGGCAGGCGCCGAC
>CAZWGW010000645.1:0-4573 GCA_964633565.1 uncultured Planctomycetaceae bacterium | reverse complement strand
CGATCTTGTCGTTGAGTGCGCCGGGGGCGTATCCGTCGTGCGGCATCGTAAAGGCCGCGCCGCGGCGGCCGGCGTGAGGATAGCGGGCCGACGAGACGATTTTCTCCGCCTGTTCGCGGCTCTCGACGAGCGGCACCATGACGCCCATCGCGCCCATGTCGAGCACGCGGGCGATGAAGTGGTACTCGGTGGCAGGGACGCGGACGAACGGGACGCAATGTAAACGACTCGCTCCGCGAGTCGTATCTGTGCTCCGCGCAGCGTCCACTCGCGGAGCGAGTGGACTACATTCAGCGAGTGGACTCCAGTCCGGGAGCGGCGTCGAAGCAATCAGCCGGCGGATCGTTTCCACGCTCCAGCCGCTGTGCTCCATGTCGCACAGCACGAACTCCGCCCCGGCGACGGCCGCGATCCGCATGATGCCGGGGGAATTGAACTCGAACAGGAACGTGCCGAGGACGGTTTCGCCGGCCTGGAGTTTCGCTTTGACGGGGTTCGGGTACATCTTGCGCCGCGCCGTTTAGCCGCTGTTTCAATACCTCCCTCTCCCCCGAGGGGGAGAGGGCCGGGGCGATTCGCATGAGTCGGATTACGGGACCTCGATCAGACGGAGACGTCGATCTCATAGCCTTTGCGCTGTTCGCGGGTCTGCCATTTGTTGGCCTCATCATCCCCAACGATCCGCTGGGCGGCCGGGTCCCATTCGAATCGCCGTCCGAGGCGAATGGCGATGTTCGCCAGGTGGCAGGTGGTCATGGCGCGGTGGTGCGACCAGACATCCGAGATCGGCTTTTCCCGGGACTTGACGCAGTCCATGAAGTTCCGCATGTGGTTGCCTGGCTCCTTGCCGCCGTAGACCGCCTGGATCGCCCCTTCGGGGAGCGGGCTGCTCGCGAGGTCTTCGACGGGCTTCCCCTTGAGGCGGTCGCGGCTGACGTGGAACCGGCCGGTGGTCCCTTCGAAGAGGATGCCGTTCCCGTCCGCGGAGTTGCTCACGATATGCATCTCGACGCCGTTGGGGAACATCACCGTGACGTCGAACTTCGTCGCGGCGTTGTAACGGTCGTTTTGCGTGGGCCAGCCGTTTTCGAACGGGACCGGGTGTTCGGCGGTCCCCTCGAAGGAGACCGGTCCCTGTCCGTCGCCGTTCTGTCCGATGGCCCACTGGGCGATGTCGACGTGGTGCGCGCCCCAATCGGTCATCTTGCCGCCGGAGTACTCGTACCACCAGCGGAACTCATAGTGGCAACGGGAGAGGCCCCAGTGTCCCCCCGGCTTGAAGCGATAATCGACGAGCGGGGCCTGGCCGAGCCACATCTCCCAGTTGAGGCCGCGGGGGACGTCCGCCACCGGGATTTCGCCGCTGTCTGTCGATCCGCCGATGTCGCAGATGGCCTTTTTCACTTCGCCGATGCGGCCGTCGCGAATCATGGCGATTGCCTGCAGGAACCGCAGACCCATTTCGCTCCGCTGCTGTGTGCCCACCTGAAAGACGCGGCCCGTCTCTTCGAGCACTTTGATAATCTGCTTTCCTTCCAGGACGGTGAGTGTCAGCGGTTTCTCGCAATAGATGTCCTTGCCGGCCCGCATCGCCTCGATGGAGATCTTCGAGTGCCAATGGTCCGGCGTGATGACCGTCACGACGTCGATGCCGGGGTGATCCAGCAGTTCGCGATAGTCTTCGTACATCGCAACGTTCCGGTCGAGCCCCTTCCGGCCCTGTCGCTGTTTGACCAGGTCGCGCCCCTCATCGAGGTGCAGCGCATCCACGTCGCACACGGCGACGCAGTCGGCAAACTCCATCGCCCCCGGGACGACCTGCTTCCAGCGGTCGCCCGTGCCGATGCAGCCCAGGACGGGGCGTTCGTTTGGACTCTGGTACCCGAACGCGCGCGATGACGCGCTCGTAAACCAGTAGGGGAGGACCGCGCCGGCCGCAGCGGCGGTCGTGGTCTTGAGGAAATCGCGGCGGGTTTGGGTGTGTCGGGGCATGGTGGGGGGTGGTGTTTGGTGGTTTGGTAGTTATTCGCCTGGTCGTTCGAAGGCTTGGGGCTGGAGTGTTTGATCAAAAAACCAAACGACCAAACCACCAAAGCACCCGAACTCAGACCGCCAGCTTCTGGACAGCTTCGCGCACGGCTTTCAGGCACAACTCAATGTCCGAAATCGGGTTCTGCTCGCTTTCTTCGTATTCGAGGGACAGGCTCCGCTGGTAATCGAGTTTCCGTAGGGCGCGCAGGCAGCCGACGACGTCGAGTTCGCCTTCGCCGAGGATCGTGAAGATCTTGCCTTCGCGTTTGAGCTGTTCAACGCGGTTTCGGGGGAGCGACTGTGAGAGGCGCTCGATCTCGGCGGCGTCGCGAATCGTCTTCACGTCCTTGAGGTGTACGCCGAACACGCGCGGGCCGAATTTCTCGATGACTTCGACCGGGTTCTCGTCGCTGCGGAGGTAGTGGCCGGTGTCAACGCAGGCGCCGATCAGCGGGTGGCGGTCCTTGACGGCGGCGACGACGTCGTCCGCCTTGTCGTACAGCGCGCCGGGCCCGTGGTTGTGGATGGCGATCGGAATACCGTATTCCTCGACCAGCTTGTCGAGCAGGTCGAAGGTTGCCGCATTGTTTTTGGGGTTGGCGCTGATGGAGACCAGTCCGACAGCCTTGGCGAAATCAAAGATCTCCCGGGCGGCTGTTTCGTTGTCGTCGAAGCTGACCACGCCGTAGGCGAGCAGCGTCACGCCCGCTGCGTCGAGCATGTCCTGATAGCGGCTGATATTGGCGGGAAGCGTGCTGACCGGGATGTGTTTGGAGAACGACTCCCAGTACTTCAACCCGAGCGTCCTGGTGTGCTGCAGGGCAGGCTCGGCGTCAAATGCCCGCAGCGAATAACTCTGCAGGCCCATCTTGAATCCGCCATACGGGTCCTCGTCGGCGAACGCAAATGCGCTCCGGCCGACCATCAAGGCGCCGGCGGAGGCCGCGGACAGTTGCAGGAACTCGCGGCGGCGGAGGTGAGCGCTGGATCGTGAGGGCATGGAAGGATTCCTTCGACAGTCGCCGTGGCACTGAGAATCGAGCATCCGCCAGGCCACAGCCCCGGACCGCGCATAGTATGGACGGTCCGACGGCCGGGATTCAAGCATCCGGCCGTCGAGTGTCGCTGTGCGTCAGGCGACAACGCCTGATTCCAGCGCATCGACGAGCTGGCGTAGCACATCGTCGCCATGCGCCGTTGTCAACGTGATGCGCAATCGCGACGTGCCGTGCGGAACTGTCGGGGGTCGAATTGCACCGACGAGGAACCCGCGCTCCCCGAGCCACTCCCCCGCGGCAACAGCCGCATCCGGTGTGTGCAGGACAATGGGAACAATCGGACACTCCTCCGCTCCCAGCGGCGACAGGCCGCGTGCGCGAAGCTGTTTGCGGAATCCGGCGGCGAGTCGTCGCAGCCGGTCTCGGCGAAACGGCTCTGCAATGACGATGTCCAGTGCAGCACAGGCCGCGGCACAGGTTGCCGGAGTGAGCGCAGTTGAAAACATCTGCGTCCGGGCCCGGTTCCAGAGCCAGTCAATCAAGGGCGCGGACCCGGAGACAAATCCACCTTGCGCGCCCAGTGCCTTGCTCAACGTGCCGACTCGGATCACATTCCGGTCCTCGACATGCTGGAATTCCGCCACTCCGCGGCCCTGCGCGCCGAAGACCCCGGTGGCGTGCGCCTCGTCCGCCAGCAGCATTGCTCCGTGCCGTTCGGCCACATCACACAATTCCGGCAGCGGGGCAAAATCACCGTCCATGCTGAACACGCTGTCGGTGACAATCAGTCGTCGCGCGTCGGGATTGTGCAACGTGGAACGGGACATGAGCGCTTCCAGCCGGTCCGCGTCGCCGTGCGGATAGACCTGCAGTTTCGCCCCGGACAGCCGGCAGCCGTCGATCAGGCTGGCGTGGTTCAACCGGTCCGAAAAAATCACGTCTCCCGATCCGGCCAGAGCGGCGACTGTGCCGACGTTCGCCGCATACCCGGTCGGAAACAGAATGGCCGCCTCGGTCCCTTCAAACGCCGCCAGCTTCTGCTCCAGCCGCTCGTGCCATTCGGTCCGACCGCACACGAGCGCACTGGCCCGTGCACCTGCGCCGGCCTCCTGCAGCGCCTCGGTTGCCGCCGCGATGACTCGCGGATCGCCCGCCAGATCGAGGTAATCGTTTCCCGCGAAGTTCCACAGCTCCCGCCCGTTCAGCCGGCAACGCCCGCCCGGCAATGGTCGTACGGTGCGCCGGCTGCGCAACAATCCGTCCGATTCCAGACGGCCCAGCGCTTCCAACAACCATCCCGAAGCCTGCGACATCGCTTGTCTCGTCGACCTGTCATGCACACCGATTGCGGAACTGAGACTGGTTCATCAGAGCTTCGCGTTCTTCGCGGCCTTCTGTTAAGCCTCTTGCCTACGTCAACGAAATCAGGTGATTGCTCAGCCGCTCGAAGCCGTGCTCCGTGATCAGGTAGTTGTGCTCGATCCTCATGCCGCCGATCCCCTGCACGTACGCGCCGGGCTCCAGCGTCACGACGTCCCCCGCGA
>CAZWGW010000644.1:0-4597 GCA_964633565.1 uncultured Planctomycetaceae bacterium | reverse complement strand
GTCACGCCACCCCCGGCAGACCGCCGCGGAGGAGATGGCTACGCCGAGCGCTTACTCATTCTCGCCACCGTCTCTGTGTCAGGTTGCTCGGGACTTTTCCCGAGCCTGACGCCGCGAGGCCGAGTGGTTTCTGCCCAAGACCTGCAACAGTTTCGATATGGCGGCAGTATGAGCACATTGTGGTTTCGAGGCAGCGATAAGAAATATCACCACTTCTCGCACTTTGTGAAGTTCAGTACACCATATCGCGTTCCCCGGCAGGAATTGGATATATCCGACGCGTTTCCATTCAAGTCCAAGCACGCCGTGTCTGTCGGCGATGCATGGTCTTGGTGGGGCGAGTGATTCCTGGCATGCCCAGCGACTGGAATTATTTGCGCCGCGGCCCGCGTCGCACCGTCGGCACCACCAGCCGCGCCCGCTGCGCCGCCACGCCGATCCGCACGATCGCTCCGCCGTTGAACTCCAGGAAGTCCGACTCGATCCCGTCCGAAAAGACCACGCCCCCGGTCGGCATCCGTGACTCGATCACCAGTTCGTCTCCCTCCACGATCCGCCCGGTGACGAGACTCACGCCCGACGTGCGCGAGAGGAATGGCTCGCGCACGGCCCAGAGCAGCCAGGCGTCGTCCCAAGCCATGCGCCGGCGGGGATTGTCGATCTCAACCCCCAGCGACTGCGCGATGCCGCAGGTCATGTTGAACACCGACGACATCCACCCCGTGGAACCGGCCCCCGTCGAGACGAGCACGCCGCTCGAAGACTGCTCCTCGGACTTCTCGCGGACGCGCAATTCATACCGGGCCGAGACGTGCGAGCGGACGCCGATGAACAGATCATTGAACGCCAGCATCCGTTGGCCGTCGTGAAGCGTCGCCTCGGCCAGCGTCACCTCCTGCAGGATCGCCTGCTGCCTGAGCACCTGCGACACGGCTCCGCGCGCATCCCCCAGCCGGTACGGGAGCAGCACGCCGTCGAACCGCGACGGGTCGGGGTTGACGCCGATGATCGGTGTGTCGCCGACGTACTTCGCGGTGTTCGCGACCAGGCCGTCCTGTCCGACGACCACCACCGCCGCGCACATCGCAAAGTCATACGTGGGGAGGTACTGCCGGTCGAGCACCTGCACCGGGACGCCCAGGTCCAGCTCGCGCGTCAGGTTGCGCACGGCGTCGTGGTAGGTGACGTCCTCCTCTTCGAGTTCATCGAAGTCTTCGTCCTCGCTCGTCTGGGCGGCGACGGCGGTCGTCATGTCTCCCGCGCGCACCGCCGCGGCCGCGCGGGCCCCCTTGAACATGAATTTCGCCTGCCCCCGCGTCGCCCAGCGTTTGAGCAGCCCCTCCATCCGGGTTTCGCGGGTGACGACGACGATTCGCGGCTGGCGTTCGCGATACATCGCTCAGTCTCCCTTGTGTTGCAGCAGCGTGCTGAGCAGGTCCGGCGAAATGTTGAGCTGCCCGATCTTCTCCGCATTGCCGGCCAACTGGTCGAATGCCGCCGAGATCAGCGTGCTGGCGTCGGCCCGCCCCTGCATCGCCAGCAGCGTCCGCCAGTCGACATCACGCACAGGATCGAGCACCGCCCGGAGCGCGTTCCCGCGGGCTTCGGCCTCCTTCCGCTCGTTCTCGACCTTCGACTCCACGAGCGTCGCTCGTTGCTGCTCGACGGCGATCTCGGCCTGCATCTGAGTTTCGCGGACCTCGCGCTGCTTCTGGGCCACGGCGATCTCGGTCTGCAACTCGTTCTCGCGAATCGTGCGCTCCAGCTCGACCGCCGTGTTGCGGCGCGCATAGATCGCTTCGTCCGCCTCCTTGAGCAATTGCTCCCGCGCCTCCGCCTGCAGCGCCTTGGACATCTCCGGTTCGGCCCGCAGCGAGACGACCGCCACTTCCAGCACCTCCGCTCCGAGCTGGGTGACGGTAGGCGAGCTGCGGAGCGCGGCGGTGATCGCCTCGGCCAGCGCGCCGAGGCCGGCGAGCACGTCGCGCAGCGGGTGCGACTGCACAAACGTCCGCGCGCCGGTCTGCGCCACGTGCACGAGCCGCTCCGCCAGCTTCGACGGGTCGTCGGAGAGGAATCGCCCGCGGCCGTCGACGGAGTAATCGAGCAGCGCGGCCAGTTTGGCCGGCTCGCTGATGCGGTAGGTGAGGTTCCCCTGGATCGTTACGTCCTGAAAGTCGGACGAGACCTCAGTGAATGCGAACGGCACGTCAATGCTGGAGACCGGCACCTGTACGATGACCGAAGTCGGCGCAAAATAGAAGAACGACAGACCCGCCCCCTGGCGGGTGACATGGCCGCCGCGGAAGTGCATCACGTACGTCGTGGAGGGGGCCTTGAGGTAGCGCAGCCCGAACATGGCGGAATCCTCGAACGGGAAGTGCGGACGGAGACAGCAACTTCCTGCAAGGATACGTTCCGACAGGACATGCTGCACGCGAAAACCGCTGTGGCGGAGTTGGTGCGGAATTGCCGCAAGGTCCTCGCGACGCATCAGTAGCGGATATGCCGGAACCGATGGGCGCTGGCTTGCGGCGCAGGGGAGCGTTGCAGCATGATGAGCGTCGACTCAGCGGGCTGACGCCCGCCGCTCGCCGGAAAGTGAATGAGAGAACATCATGCCCGATAAATATCGCGTCGGCGTCATCGGCGCCACCACCCGGGGGGACTACGGCCATGGCATGGCCCCCGTGTGGGCGCTTCGTCACCTGGGCTAGACGCCGTGCTGCGCGTGCCGCCGCGGGCCGCCGCCGGCCGCGCCGCTCGCCTTGTTCAGCGCCTGCAGATACGCCAGCGCGCTCGCCTCGATGATGTCGGTGCTGATCCCCTTGCCGTGGTAGACCGACCCGTTTGATTCGATCTCCACATTCACTTCCCCCTGCGCGTCCTGGCCGCCGGAGACGCTCCGCACGGAGTAGTCCTGCAGGCGCGCCGAGACCCCCGTCACCCGCTCCAGGCAGCGGAACAGCGCATCGACGGGGCCGTCGCCGGTGGCCGCGTCCTGCACGGTGCGGCCGTCTTCGTGCGTCATTTCGAGTGTCGCCGTGGGGATCGTCCCTGTCCCGCCGAACACGTGGAACGCCTTGATCTTCCAGTGCTCGGGGACGTGGTGCGCGCGGTTTTCGATCAGGGCCGCGATGTCGGCGTCGTACACGTCCTTCTTCTTGTCCGCCAGCGCGATGAAATCGTCGAACACCGTCTGGAACGTCGCCTCGTCCAGCTCGTAGCCGAGCGACTTCACCCGGTCGCGGAAGGCGTGCCGCCCGCTGTGCTTCCCCAGCACCAGGTTCGTACCGACGAAACCGACGTCCTCCGGCCGCATGATCTCGTAGGTCGAGCGGTCCTGCAGCATGCCGTGCTGGTGGATGCCCGCCTCGTGGGCGAAGGCGTTCTGCCCGACGACCGCCTTGTTCCGCTGCACCTTCATGCCGGTGATGCCCGAGACCAGCCGGCTGGTAGGGAACAGCTTCGACGTGTTGATCCGCGTCGACACGCCGTAGTAGTCGTGCCGCGTCTTGAGGGCCATCACGATTTCTTCGAGGGCCGCATTGCCGGCCCGTTCACCGAGGCCGTTGATCGTGCACTCCACCTGCCGCGCGCCGGCCTCAATCGCCGCCAGGCTGTTCGCCACGGCGAGACCCAGGTCGTTGTGGCAGTGCGCGCTGATCACCGCCTTGCCGATATTGGGGACGTGCTGCCTGAGGTACGAGATCACCTTGTGGAAATGGCTCGGCGTCGCGTAGCCGACGGTGTCGGGAATATTGACGGTCGTCGCCCCCGCGGCGATTGTCTTCTCGACGACTTCGCACAGGAAGTCGAGTTCCGTCCGGGCGGCGTCTTCGGGGGAAAACTCAACGTTGGGCGTGGTGATGTCGGGGCGGGCGGCCATCTTGTCGCAGGTATACTTCACCATCTCGACGGCCCGGCGGAGGATCTCCTCCTTGGCCATCTTCAGCTTGAACTCGCGATGGATGGCGCTCGTGGCGAGGAAGACGTGGACGCGGACTTTCTCCGCATCCTGCAGCGCGCCCCAGGCCCGGTCAATGTCCTCGGTGCGGCAGCGGGCCAGTCCGCAGATCACCGTCTGCCCGCCGAATTTCCGGGCGATCTGTTGCACGGCATCGAAATCGCCGGGCGAGGCGATCGGGAAGCCGGCCTCGATCACGTCGACCCCGAGTTCGACGAGCGCCCGGGCGACATCGAGTTTCTCATCCACCGACATGCTGCAGCCGGGGGATTGTTCGCCGTCGCGGAGGGTGGTGTCGAAGATGGTGATCAAGTCGGACATGGTGCGGTCGAGGGTTGAGGGACGAGGGTCAAGGGAAACAAAAAACCCTGAGGCTCGGGAGGAGCCTCAGGGTTGTGGTGACTGCGGGAAACCGTCAGTGGAGCACCGGCCTAAGACCTCCCCCCGGGGGGCAGGCTAAGGAGCAGGCCAAGGCTCAGTAGAGTTGTGCTCACGCGCATTCCGGTTCAGTTGACGATGAGACCACTCTAGCGGCTGCAGGTTCGCGCGTCAATTCGCAAAGAAGAAGAAGGGAGGCGGGAGTCGTTCATCCCCCGTTGCCCATCGTAACCCGAAGCCTAAGCGAGGGGC
>CAZWGW010000643.1:0-4606 GCA_964633565.1 uncultured Planctomycetaceae bacterium | reverse complement strand
GTGCAGCACGCCGCACCCTGCCCGCGGCAGATGAGACGCACTGTCTGTACAGAGCATGTCGCACGGTGCGGCGCGTTGTCAAGAACGCGGCGGAAGGGTATTCGCAGGATACGCCCGCTCCTTGGGAAAGGGCGACCTGGAATTCACGGTGCAACGCGATTAAGTACGATGGTAGTCCAGTTTTCCGTTGACAAAATCCCGATCTCCGCGGCCGTGATACGTTACCGGCACGGCCTGCACGTGTCGCATGCCGGGACTGGGGATGGCGATATCGTGTTCTGGATCTGTACAATTGCTGCGTCTTCGGGTGAGTCACAACTGGCCTGTTTTATCCGATGTCAGAACCCGACCTGATTCTGGAGTGGGAATCGACCCCGCGTGAAGCGGCCGCCGAATTCCGGCGACTCGCCCGGCGCAGCCGATGGTGGCGCGCGACGCAGGCGTTCGCGCTCCTGATCGTGTTCAGCGCAGTCTTCGAGTTTGCTCATCACGAATGGTCGTCTGGACTGCAGTCGGCGGTCATGGCACTGCTTCTACTCTCGCACCCTGAGTTTTTCGCACTACCGATCCTGGTGCAATCGCTCGTAGGTGTTCCTCAGAATCCGCGACGAGCGGTGCGTAACAGATTGACTGTCGACTCGGTCGGGTTTCGGTTTGCTGTCCTGGGCGTTCCGTTTTCGCCGTGGCGGCTGCACTGGAGTCGGCTCCGCGGATACGAGAGCGATGAACCGGGGTACGTCCTGAAGTTCGACCGCAATGAATGGTGCGCGATCATTCCGCGACGGGCCTTTGTCACAGGCGATGTCGAGGAGTCATTCCGCGCACTCCTCGATGCCCACATCGGCGAGCGCCACGAAGTTGCCGCCGCTGGCTGACTTGAGAATCACCCGCATTAGCGAAGTCGGACCCATCGCGAGTTTCTGGTTGTACCGAAAATGACCGCCGCCGCGCCTCCACTCAGCTTTGAGTTCACGCGATCCGAAATCCTGGATCGCATGCGGCGGAACCACGCGCGGATACAGCAATCGTGGCCGCGCCGGATCGCCGCGGCGACCACACTGTTCAGCGCGATCGTTCTGGCGTCAACAGGAAACCGTTGGGCGTTCGCTTGTAGCTTCGTCGTGTTCACCGAATTCTGGCTGGGCTGGTTCTCGTTTTGCGTGGGCAGATTGATCGCCGTCCGATCGACGCCCGGCCCGTTTGAACTCGAAAGCGACGATCACGGCATCGTCCTCCGCAGCACCTTTCAGCGAACGGCGCCCCAACGATTCTGGTGGCGGAGCCTGAAATCGGTGCACGACGCCGACGGCTGGGTGGAACTGGATTTCGGCAGCGGCGTGCTGCTGTCCCTTCCTGCAAGGGTCTTCGCGAACTCCGCGGAACGCGAAGATTTCGTGGCTCTCGCAAACAGCCGATTGTCGGTGCGCCGCGAAGTTGCCCCCGCCCGCTGACTTCCGTTACCTTCTGGACGAGGGGGATGCTCTCAAATCCCCGCCCGGCCCGCGCGCCGCTGCAACGATCCACAAGGCAGGAGAAACGACCCCGATGAAGCGCCCTCACCGCTGGTTTGCCGCTGCTGCAATCGTCTCCGGGCTGCTGGCCGCCACTCCTTCCGCGCGGGCCGACGACGAACCCGGGTTCAAGCCCCTCTTCGACGGCCAGTCACTCGCCGGCTGGCAGGGGGAAGAGGGCTTCTGGCGCGTGGAGAACGGAGCAATCGTCGGCGAGTCGACCGCCGAGCGCCCTCTCAATCACAACACGTTCCTGCTGTGGGAGCAGGGAGAACTCGACGACTTCGAATTGCGGCTGGAAGTCAAGCTGACCGGCTCCAGCGAGGCGGCAGCCAACAGCGGAATCCAGTTCCGCAGCGGCATCAAGCCCGACGGCCACGTCTTTGGGTACCAGGCCGACCTCGACCTCGCCGGCAACTGGGTCGGCGCCTGCTACGACGAGTTGGGGCGCGGCGTATTGGCGAAGCGCGGCCAGAAGACGCTGATTGCGTCCGACGGCCAGAAGAAATCCGAGGCCGCCGGAGACGCGGCCGAACTGCTCGCGCAAGTCCGCAAAGGGGACTGGAACGAGTACGTGATCCGGGCGGAAGGGAGCCATCTCCTGCTGTCGGTCAACGGCCACACGACGGCCGAGATCTTCGACGAACAGCCCGATCAGCGCGAGTTGTCCGGCGTCCTGGCGCTGCAACTGCACTCCGGTCCGGCGCAGCGGGTCGAGTTCCGCAACATCCGCCTGAAGCGGCTGCCGCTCTCGGGCGATCGCAGGAAGGCGGTCTTCCTCGCCGGTCGCCCCAGCCACGGCTGGGGGGCCCACGAGCACTACGCCGGGTGCGTCCTGCTGGCAAATGCGCTCAACAACGCCGCGCGCGACCACGGACTGCCGGTCCTCGCCACGGTCTACAGGAACGGCTGGCCGAAAGACCCGACGGCCTTCGACAACGCCCACACGATCGTCTGCTACTGCGACGGCGGCGGCGGGCACTACGTCAACGAGCGCCTGGAGGAAGTCCAGCACCTGATGGACCAGGGAATCGGCATGGCCTGCATCCACTACGGCGTCGAAGTCCCCAAGGGACCCTCCGGTGAGGCGTTCCTGCGCTGGATCGGCGGCTACTTCGAGCCGCACTGGTCGGTCAATCCGCACTGGACCGCCAACTTCAAGAGCTTCCCTCAGCACGCCATCTCACGCGGCGTGCAGCCGTTCGAGATCAACGACGAGTGGTACTACCACATGCGCTTCCCGGAGGGGATGCAGGGCGTGACGCCGATCCTGACCGACCTCCCGCCGCGCGAATCGCTCAGCCGCGAAGACGGTCCCCACAGCAACAACCCGTTCGTGCGCGAGGCCGTGCTGCAGAAGAAAGAGGCGCAGCACACGGCCTGGGCCTTTGAGCGTCCGGACGGGAAGGGGAAGGGCTTCGGCTTCACCGGCGGCCACGTCCACCGCAACTGGCAGAACGACAACTTCCGCAAGCTGGTGCTCAACGCCATCGTCTGGACGGCCGGGGGCGAGGTGCCGTCGCAGGGGGTTGAGTCGGCCACTCCCACCGACGAGCAGATGGACGCCAATCAGGACGAGCCGAAGCCGGGGACGGCCCAGGACGATCGTCCGCAGCGACGTCGCCAGCGTGAGCGCGCTGTTGGGGAGCGGGGGCGCGCGGCCGGGAGTGATGGGCCGAAGCCGCTGCATTCGAGTCCAGTGGTGACCGCGGGCACGCCGGGGCACGCGGTGGAGATCGACGTCGACATTACCGGGGCGAAGTCGCTGTTCCTGGTTGTGACGGACGGCGGCGACGGCTTCAGTTGCGACTGGGCCGACTGGGCCGAACCGCGCCTCACCGTTGATGCCGCCGCGGATCAACTCAAGTTGACCGATCTCAAATGGAAATCCGCCACGTCCGACTGGGGGCAGGTCCGCGTCAACCAGAACGCCGAGGGCCGCTCGCAGCGGATCAACGGCAAGCCGGTTGAGTACGGGATCGGCACCCATGCCAATTCGATCATCGAGTTTGAACTCCCCGCCGACCACAAGTTCACGCGCTTCAAGGCCCGCGGCGGCCTCGACAACGGTGGCACCGACCAGGGGGGCGGCTCGACCGTGCAGTTCCATGTCTTCACCGAACGGCCCGGTGGTGCATGGCTGGCAAGCGTAACCAGTGGTGCACAGTCCGGGGCGAGTCACGATGCCGCCGACGCCCTGAGCCAGCTCGACGTCCACCCGGACCTGGAGGCGACGCTGTTCGCTGCCGAGCCGCTGCTGCTCAACCCGACCGACATCGACATCGACCACCTCGGCCGTGTGTGGGTGTGCGAGGTCGTCAACTACCGCCGCTTTGCCAACGCCGACAAGCCGGAGCGAGCGGAAGGGGACCGCATCCTCATTCTCGAGGACGCCGACGGCAACGGTGAAGCAGACAAAGCCACAACCTTCTACCAGGGGCGCGACGCCGACTCGGCCCACGGCATTTGCGTTCTCCCGACTCCCGACGGGAAAGGGACGCGAGTCATTGTTTCATGCGGTGACAGCGTATTCTTCCTGATCGATGACGATGGCGACCTCAAGGCCGATCGCAAGGAAATCCTGTTTACGGGGATCTCCGGCACGCAGCACGATCACGGCATCCATGCATTCGTGTTCGGTCCCGACGGCAAGCTCTATTTCAACTTCGGCAACGCCGGCAAGGAGATCAAAGACAAGGACGGCAAGCCGATCGTCGACAAGGCGGGAAACGAGGTCAACGACAGCCGCAGACCGTATCAGGAAGGGATGGTGTTCCGCTGCAACATGGACGGCAGCCAGTTCGAGACACTGTCCTGGAACTTCCGCAACAACTGGGAAGTGACGGTCGACTCGTTCGGCACACTGTGGCAGTCGGACAACGACGACGACGGCAACCGCGGCGTGCGGATCAACTACGTAATGGAGTTCGGCAACTTCGGCTATCGCGACGAGTTGACCGGCGCTGGCTGGCAGACGCCGCGCACCGGTTGGGAGGAAGAGATTCCGCTGCGACATTTCCACCAGAACGATCCGGGAGTCGTGCCGAATCTGCTGCAGACCGGCGCCGGCTCACCGACCGGCATCACGCACACCT
>CAZWGW010000642.1:0-4608 GCA_964633565.1 uncultured Planctomycetaceae bacterium | reverse complement strand
TAGTCGGCGACGCGCCAGAACAGGATCGGGTGCGCCTCGCGGGCGTTGTGTCCCCAGAACGTGATGAAGTCCGCGTGCTCAATGTCCTCGTAGCTGGTGGGAGGGGCGTCGGAACCGTAGCTGTGAAAATAGCCGGTGACGGCCGACGTCATGCACATGCGGGCGTTGGCCTCGATCGAGTTGCTGGCGATGACCCCTTTCATCAGCACGTTCTCGATCCATTGCGCCTCCATCGTCAACTGGCCCGATCCGTTCAGCCCGATGGCGTTGCCGCCGCGCTCGTTGATGATCTCGGCGATCCGATCGGCCACGAGCTCTTCCGCCTCCTCGTAGGTCATCTCCTGGAAGACTTCGTCGTCGAAGCGCCCCTTGGTCTGCGACACATGGCCACGGAGCGGGTCGCTCATGTCCTTGCGGACGAGGACCTTCGTCAGCCGGTCGTGATAGATCGGCTCATGGGCGTTGAGCCCCTTGATGCACTGGATCCCCTTGTTCGTGGGATGCTTCTTATCGGGGACCATCCCCACGACCTTGCCGTTCTCGACCTTGATCAGCGTACCGCAGCCGACGCCGCAGTAGGGACAGGCCGCCTGCAGGAGTTTCACGCCCGGGCCGGTCGATGCGGGGGCCGCTCCGAGCGCCTGGATGTACTCCAGCGGAAACAGGCCTGTCGCGGCCACCCCGACCCCCGCTCCCGCGGCCATCTGCATGAATCCTCTGCGATCGAAATCAACGGGACCGCGCTGTTTCATTGGAGTGCTCCCAGGGTTGGGGGTGATGGTTCGACGGTTGAGACCGGTGGCCCGGCGTCGTGCGGGGCTACTGCTCCTTCGGCGGCAATGGGGAGTCGATTCGGAAACGGCTCCGTGCGCCGCAGCGGGCGGGTCTCGGGACTCCACTGCCGGATGTAGGCGACGATGTCGTTGATCTGGTCCTGTGACAGTTCCGCCAGGCCGTGGCCGCCGCGGCCGAACGGCCGCATCGCCGTGCCGCGTCGACCGCGGATGATCGTCGCCTGCAGAAAGCCGTCGGTGGCGGCCCGCAGGAAGTCGGGATTATTGAGGTGCGGGGCAAAATCGAACCGCTTGTTCTCGGCGCCGGTCAGCCCTTTGCCTTCCACACCGTGACAACCGGAACACTGCTGGGCATAAAGTTCCGCGCCACGTCCCGCGTCAGCCCCGATGACAAATCGGTGCGCGATCCGTGGCCGGTCCGGAAGGTTGCGGAGGCACGCGATCAGGTCATCGATCTGGTCGGCCCGCAGTTCGACGATTCCCGATCCGCCGTGCCCCATCGAGCGCATTTCGGTGCCGTCCCGTCCGAGGACGATCGTCCCCCGCAGGAAGCCGTCGGACGCCACGCGCAGGAACTCCGGGTTTCCGATCGCCGGTCCGATGGTTCCCTCCCCTTCCTGGCCGTGACAGCCGGCACACATCCGCGCGTAATGTTCGCGTCCGCGCGGCGCGAATCCGAGGCCGATCTGTTCGCCATCGCTTTGCCCCTGGGCGCCCCGGTAGCGGAGGAACGTGACGACGTCTTCAATCTGCGTCCGGGTCAGTTCGACCGTCCCCTGCGCACCCTTCAGGTTGGGCCGCATCTGCGTCCCCGTCCTCCCATGGGAGATCCACTCGACGAGCATGGCGTCGCTGGCGGTCCGCAGGAACACCGGGTTCGAGAGTTGCGGACCGATCGCCCCTTCCACGTCCGGGCCGTGGCAACTGGCGCACATCCCCGCATACAGCAGCGCGCCGTTCTGCCAGTCGCCGGCTACGTGCAGATCGGGCAACTGCTGAACCGGCTGCGTCTGCCAACTGCGGAACAGGGCCAGCAGGTCGACCACGTCGTCGGTGCTGAGTTGTCGCCAGGCCGGCATCGCCGTCCCGGGACGCCCTTCGACGATTGTGTCGTGCAGGAATTCATTGGATGCAATCCGCAGGACCGACTGATTGTTCAGCGACGGTCCGATTGTTCCCTCTCCATCGTCGCCGTGGCAGACGCTGCAGCGACTGCGGAACAACTTCTGGCCGATCGCGACGCGCTCCGCCGGCGGAGTCTGTTCCCCCCAGCCGGCACTGCTCAGCACCGCAGCACGGTCCGACTGCAACGGCTGCCAACTGCGGATGAACGCCAGCAGATCGCTCACTTCCTGATTGTCGAATTGCCGCCACGACGGCATCGCCGTATTCGCGCGACCGTTCAGGATCGTCTGCGTGAGCAGCGCGTCGGAGGCGAGCGCCAGGAAACTGGGTGAACGCAGCGAGAGTCCGATCTGTCCGCCTTCTCCGTCGGCGCCGTGGCACCCGCGGCAATTGGCCCGGAACAGGGCCGCTCCATAGCGGGAGTTCCCACGCGAGGCCGAGACCAGCGTCCGGTCCGCAGAGGGGAGTTCCCACCGCCGGATGTAACCAACCAGCAGGTCAACTTCGTCAGCGCTCAGTCCGCCCACGGTCGACCAGGCCGGCATGCTCGTGCCGGTCCGGCCGTTGGCGATGATCCGGTGCAGATAATCGTCACTGGCCACCGCCAGCGTGTCGTTGTTACGGAGCGAGGGGGTGATCAACTCGCGCGGCCAGTCGATCCGCCCGACGGCCTCGGGGTCGCGCGCCACGGCTCCTATGCCGTCCCGCCCGTGGCAGGCCGAACAGTACATCGCGTACAGCGTTTCACCTCGCACCGGAGTGGGATCGACGGTCTGCGGCAGCGGCGTATAGGCCGCCGGCGCCGACTTGCGTTTCAGGCTGATCATGTAGGCGGCCAGGTCATGCGCCGCCGCATCGCTGAGCTGCATGTCGGGCATGACGGTGGTGGGAATGACGGCCGTCGGCGACTTGAAGTGTGCGAACATCCAGCTTTCGACGGTCCGTTCCTCGACCTGATGCGCGATCTGCCGGAAATCGAAGTCATGCGCCGTCTTGTTGCCGACGTACGTGATGTCCGGCCCCAGGCTCCCGCCACGGCCACGATACTTGTGACAACCCAGGCAACCATGCTCGACCACCAGCCGCTTGCCCCGCGCGATGTTCTCCGCCCCGGGGAGCCCGGCCGTCAGTTCCCCCTCGCTGACTTGCTCGATCGGCGTCACCTGTCCGTACAGGTCGCTCTGGCCGCCGAACAGGTCGTTTTCGTAATGGCAGCGCCCGCAACTGGTGTACACCATCGCGCCCTGATGCATCGGCTCCGGCCAATGTGCCACCAAACCGTGCGCATCCGGGAGTGTGGTCGCCCGTCCCTGCCCCTGGTGACAGATCGTGCAACCAAACTTCTGGGAGGGGTGGTGCGTCAGCAGGTCGCCGGGATGGGCCAGCAGCGGCTGGCGCAGAGAAACGTCGGTTGTCAGTTTTGAACCCGGGGCAAAGGCCGGATTGTCGATCGCCACGTGGCAGGTGACGCAACGATCGACCTGGTCCAGGTCTTCCAGATAGATCTGCCGGACTTCGACGGGGTATGCGACGGGAGTCTCGCCCGCGTCCGTGGCGCGCTGCGCCAGCAGTGATGCGTACGCCCGCTGGTGTGTCCCCCACTGCGTCTGACGTTCCTCGCGCGCCGCAAGGATCAGGAACACCAGGAAGACGAGGCTGGCGATCAGCAGCGTCAGCTTGAACCGCCACGTCTGGAGTTCCTGTTGTGCGGGGGCACGGTCGTTCATGGGGTGTCCAGGTTCCACATCTGTTCGTTAACGGCGGACATACCGGTCGATTCCGATTCAATGCTGCGGCCAGTCGCCGGGCGACCAGTAAAAGTCCCAGTTGGGGCCACGGTGGACGAGCGCGAAGTACGACAGAATCACGAACGACACCAGGAAACACGTAAACGTCGCCAGCGCTCCCATCCGCGTGGAATTCGTCCGGTACGTGATTAACCACGACCAGATCACGAACACCAGGAGCAGTACGGTCCCGGGATTCACGAATGTGATCACGATCTGCGGGATCTGCGGATACCAGGCCCGCAACCACCCGTAATTGATCGTGAATGCGAGCAGGCCCACGATGACGGCGGACGCAAAGACTGCGCTCCCCAGACAGATCCGGCGGCCCCGCCGGCCTCCAAACCAGACGCCGATCTGGTCCCGTTCCCGATCCAGGTAGGGGACCAGCATCAGCCCGATGACGATGATCGACGGGATGCCCACTCCCCCCATGAAGGCCGAGTAGCTCACCAACTCCTGCAGGCCGAGGAAATACCAGGGGGCCTTGGCGGGGTTCTCGGGCACGTTGGGATTGGCCATTTCCTTGAGCGGCGCGTCGAAGTAGTAGCCCAGCGCGAGCATCGCGGCGAGCGTCACCATGGCGAGGGCCGCGAGGGCGTACAGCGCATGCGGATACGCCGGGACCGTGTTGGCCATTTCACGGTCGACCGCGGGCGTCTTGCCCCGGACGACGGCCATCAGCCCCCACGTCCTCACGGGAGCGGCACTGCCTGCTGCACCATTCCCCTGGGCCGTCGTGGCAGGAGGCTGTATGCGATCGGCATCTGCGGGGCGCGTCAGCCCACCGTCTTTGCGGATCCTCCAGAAATGGACCCCCAGAAAGATCCCCATCAACAGGGGCAGAACCATGACGTGCAGCAGATAGAACCGGGTCAGGGCTTCCTGTCCGACCTGGTTGG
>CAZWGW010000641.1:0-4610 GCA_964633565.1 uncultured Planctomycetaceae bacterium | reverse complement strand
GTCGTCGTGCTGCCGCGCAATCCGTCACCGCGATCGCGGATGATGTGCGTCTCGATCGTCTGCGGTTCGACGCAGCCATGCACGACCGCCAGGTACACCCGCTCGATCGTGTGTTTCTTGAACTGCTTGACGAGCTTCTGCTCGGCGAGCGGCGTGCGGGCGAAGACCATCACCCCGCTCGTGTCGCGGTCCAGTCGGTGCACGGCGACGATCCGCGGCGGCCGCGTGCGCTGGGGATACGCCCGGGACTCGCGATGTCGTCCACCCTTTCCTGTCCGTCGCTCCCTGCGCTCGAGCCGGCGACGCGGCCCCTCCATTGCCTGCACCAGCCGCGGCAGCACTTCATCCAGCGTCGACTGCAGGTTCTTGCGGGATTCCTTCCAGCCCCGCTCCTCGCGGTGCCGCAGCGTCGTCATCAGCGCCGGTTTGACCACCACCACGACCTGCGGATCGCAATACAGGATCTCGACGTCGTCCGCCGTCGGCTGCGGCGTGCGGGCGTGCTCGTGGACGTGAACGACTTCACCCGCCTTGAGTCGTCGACCCGCATCTAGGCACATTGCGCCGTTGACGGAGACCCGTCGCGCGTTCAGGAGTTGTCTGGCTGCCGACCACGACAGTTCGGGCAGCCACTGCCGCAGCGCAGCAACGATCGTGTTGCCGGTGGCTGGTGGTGCGACATGAAAGACTTTGCTGGCGAACACCGCGTGCCTCACGCGCAACCCGTCACGGCGCAGCGCTCACCGGCACCGCCTCCCCGGCCGGCGTCTCCCCCGGCGGGCCGAAGAACGCGGACTCCGCCGTACGCAGCCGACCGTACCGTTCGATCTGTTCGGGCGTCGCCACCTGCGCCAGGTTCGCGGCCAGCGCCACGTTCTCGAGCGCCCGGATCAGCCGCTGGCATTTCACTCCGGTCCGCTCCAGGTCCATCTTCTGCTTGTCGAGCGCCTCGATCTTGTCCTGCAGTTCCTCGAACCGCGCAAACTGCGGATGTCCTTCCACGATCTCGATCACCTCGGACGCGCGGGTGGTGAGCAGTTCGGAGGTCAGCGGGTGCCAGCGGTTCCCGACTTCGGGCCACTTCGCCAGCACCTGCCGCTTCATCCCCTCGCGGATGCCGTTGTATTGCCCCATCAGTTCGTTCCGCTGCTTGTCGACCTGCTGCCGCTCTTTCTCCACTTCGCCCGCCTTGTTCCGGGCCGCCAGCGCCCGGTTGGGCCGCGTCACGTCGAGCGTCTGCGACAACCCTTCAATGATCGCCCGGTCCACGGCGTCCGCATGTGCCAGCAACTCGTCGCAGTCGGTCTCCGCGCGGAGCAGGGCCGGGGCCGGCAGTGTCGCGGGCGGCGGTTCGTCCGACGGCTCTGCCTTCGGCGGGGCGTCCTGGCATGACTTCGGCTCGGTGGTCTCTGCTTTTGCCGGTTGCTCCACCGCCGCAGGCTGCGCCGTGTTCTCAGGCTGCGCGCCGCGCCGCCGGCGTCCGCGGCGCTCCGTCGTCTGTTCGGGCAACTTACTGTAGGCGCGCAGAAACGCGTCTGACGTCCGGATCGGAATGTCGATCGTGTTCGACGTCAGCACGACATACGCATGCGCCTCCGCCAGCGACGTCCGCCCGTCGCCGTCGTAATCGGGTCGCTCCACCGGTTCGTCGAAACGCGTCTTCCCGCGGAGCGCCTCGAAAAACGACGTGCTGAATTCGTGATAGTTCGCCTCGTTGATGTCGGGCGTGCAGCCCGCCGCCACGCGGTCGTGCACCGTGGCGAAGAACCCGCAGCGATCGGCGGCCGACAGTCCTTTCTCCGTGTTCCCTTCCTCAAAGATCGAATTCGCGAACCCGCCGGAGTAGCACTGCACCATCATCAGCACGACAGGCACCTCGTCCCGCACGCCGTCGAGCAGATGCACCAGATCGTGCATCCGGATCTGCTGGTGGTTCCACAGGTGCAGGATCGTATCGAACGGCTGCTTGTTGTCGGGCGAGCGCCCCCCGTGCGCCGTCACATAGATGAACAACCGGTCCCCCGCGTGCAACGTATTTCCGACGTCGGCGAACCACTTGTCCAGTTCGGGCTTGGCCGACGGGCCGGCCACCCCGTCGATCTCGTGATTGCGGTACTGATAATCGATCTCATCCGACTGGCTGAACAATTCCGCGAGGTAGCGATGCGCCTTGGGGACGTCGAACGCCGGGTCGACGAATTGCAGGTCCCGGTCCGGGTTGGTCCCGTCGGCGAAGAAGATCGTGTGGTCGGCCCCGTCGGGATAGAACTCGCACAGCATCCGCTGGAACAGCAGCGTGTTCTTCTCCAGTGACACCTGGTTGCCGCTGGGCTGGTAACCGCCGCCGACCGTCAGGAAATAGTCCGCGGCCGGCGCGGCGCCGGCGGCCAGACACAACACGGGCACCAGCAGGGCGAGACGGCGTGACCAGCGCATAAGCGGCTCCCGGAAGTCATCAGAGGGGCGAACGCACAAGTCCATCATCGCTTCATCGGCGAGCCGACGCAATCGAGTCGTGGCGGAACGGAAACGGGGGAGCGGCGACGGTCCTGCGCGTGCTCGGCGTTGTAAGAGTTCGCGCGGAGGCACGGGCGGGAAGGCCGTTTGGAGGCGGCGCAGCAGGCCCGATCGCGCAGGTTTGCCTGACCGCTCCGCCGATTACGCGAAAATCTCGTACCCGAGCCGATCCGGCGGAGGAATCGGATCCCGCCGCGGAAACCGGCGATGCAGCCGGTAGCCCACGTAGCCAGGCAGGCCAAGCACGAAGACGAAGGTCAGCCACACGGCGCGATGGCTGATGTTGTTCCGCCGCAGATGACGATGGGCCAGCAGTGCGACGACCACCCCGACGACGCACACCAGCACCAGGGCCGGCCACACGTCGGACAGGGCGGCAGTCATTGAGCCGTTGTTACGCATCGCGGCATCCGCCGGCATCACGGCCAGCGTCAGCACGCCCGTCAACAGTGGCGCGGGGATTGCTGCTGCCACGACGATTGCTTCATCGGCCCGGGACTGACCCAGGCCGGTCATTGCCGCCAGCACGCCTTCGTAGCGGTGCGCCACCTGGCCGTCCGCGCTGACGATCAGCACGTCATTTCCCGTTCCCTCCTTTGTGCCCGTGATGGACCACACTTCCACAGCGGCTCGTTCCTTGTCGAGCGGGTAGAAGTTGAAGGTTTGTCCCTGCAACTCTTCCGGCAACACATAGGGGCGCGTCGAGTTGTCGGAGGGGTCGAACAGCAGTACGTGGTCCGCCGTGCGTGCCAGAATCTTGCGACTGGGCGTCTGTTTGGCCCCCTGCACGGCGGCCCCGGGATCATACAGGAACGCCATATCGACGATCCCGGTCCCCGGCAGTACCGCGGACAACGTGCGCTCGACAACGTCAAACTTGAGCAGGCGGCCGTCCGACAACAGGAAGACCCCGGTGGCCGACAGTAAATTCCAGTCGCCCGCGGGCGACGTGGAGTACATTGTGAGGGGACTCAGGCTGCCGACGTTGGTTGGAATCATTTCTGCAAACCCGGGAGGACTGGGCTGCAATCCGTTGCGCCCGACAAAACCGATGCTCTGACGACTGCTGGTGTCATAACCGGCGAAGTAGCACAGCGTGCCGTTCCCCTCCCGTCGGATCACGAGATACCACACCTCGTTCCCCAGCCGCGTCAACAAGGGCACCCGGTGTCTGATTCCGGTGTTCGGGAGCAGTTCGTCGAATCCGGTCGGTCGCAGCATCGTCGTCTGATAGAGCTGGTCCCACGCCGGCGAAGTGGACAGGGTGGCGCCGTCCAACGTGCGATTCTGCAGAAACGTCTGCCCTCTTGCGTACTCCGTGCGCTGAATGAGCATGGCGCCGTCCGGCTGTACCGCGAGCCGCTCGTAACTGTAGGGCACCTTCATCCCCAGCAGTTCCTTGCGCGTCTCGTTGATCCAGCCGGCGGCAAACCCGTACGGGAGCGCGAAGCCGGCTGCCAGGATCAACGCCAGACTGAGATGCTGCCAGATTGTGGTCTTCATGGTCGTAAAGTCCTCATGCGGCCGTGCGGCAACCGCGGGTCACGCAATGTCCTGCTCACGGAAGGTGCGCAGAATACCGGCCACAAACATGGCATCGACGAATACGACGGTGAGCCAGCCGGCCGACGCCCACCACGACGTGACATAGACCCACAAGGCGGTGACTACGGCCATTCCCAGCGGCAGCAGCCGGCTGCCGTACCAGCGCGCCTCACGGGTCCCACACAGGAACGCCGCGAGATAGAGCGGCGTCAAGGCGAAGACCAGTCGCCAGGCATGTTCCGTCATCCACCAGCCAAACGGGCTGGGATGCGTCCCAGGCACCGACGCCCACACGGACAGGATCAGCAGCGGCAAACACATCGCGCCCGCGAAGACCGCCGCGCCGACCGACAGCTTGACGTACGTCACGTGCTGGCGCTTCATCGGCCGGTGCCACAGAAACGACCACGTCTTGCGGAACGTTTCCCCGAGCGTCTGCCAGAATCCCAGCGCCAGCGCGAGCGTCCCGCCCAGAATGGCGACCCACGCAGCGAGTGACTCGTCCACGAACGGCACCCGATCGTAGTAGTTCGGCTGCATCGCGTACC
>CAZWGW010000640.1:0-4611 GCA_964633565.1 uncultured Planctomycetaceae bacterium | reverse complement strand
ATGTTCGCCCTGATCGCGCGGATCGACCCGTTTGTAATTCCGCTCTACTACTGTCCGAGCGACCCGGCCCCGGAATCCTACCAGGAAGCCGGTAATCCAAAGAGCCACCCCGTCGCGCGCACGAACTATGTTGGCAACATCGGTTCGGGGTTTCAGAAGTACGGCGACAACGGGTTCTTTCCGTTTTATGGGACGCAATATCGGGCCGCCGACTTCCCGAAGGGGCTGTCGAACACTGCCGCGGTCGCCGAGACGTTGTGTCCCATCCCGGGTACGTCGACGCGCCTCCGCGGAGTCTGGGAACTTCTGCCGATGCAGCAGGCGACGGAACTCGACGCCTTCGCTGACGCCTGCGAACGCCTGCCCCCCTCGCCGGCAGGCTACGGCTACAGAGACCAGAGTAGCCGCGGCGCCCCCTGGCACGGAAAGATTTCGCCCAATATTTCCTACAATCACGTGCTGCCGCCGAACCGCCCCGGTTGCTCAAACGGCGGCTGGTCCGTTGGGAGCTGTTACCCCGCGAACAGCATGCACGCCGGCGGCGCCAACGTCCTCTACGGAGACGGCCATGTGGACTTCGCCAGCGAGTCTGTTGATCGACAGGTCTGGCGCGAAATCGGTTCGCGAGTTGCGCTTTCCGTCGCAGGTCCGTCGTTCTGATTCGTCGTGAAAAACACTCGCATACATCGGCCACGTGGCGGCAGCACGCAGCTCGCCGCGATCCAGATCCCTTCCCAGTGTGGAGAATAGCCATGTCACACCGATGCTTTCGCCTGCTGCTGAATGTCGCGGTCCTGAGCGCCGCTTGGTCGGTCGCCTCTGCAAACTGGTCGATCACCGAACCAGCCGGCCCACAGACGTATGACAACGACGATGATGTCGATACGCATGGAATCTCAACGAGTCACCCAACGGCGAGATATGTCAATTTTGGGTACGAGGACGCGACAGGATTGCATTTTGAGCGGAGAGTGTCGGTGAACACTCAAGACACCGGCGGCGGCATGTATGAATGGGACCAGACCCTGCTCGCCCCGATGGGCGGATGGCAACTCAGCGTGGTCGATGAAATGGGAAACCCAACCGCGGACCACGTGGTTTGGGTGCAATCGCAGTCAAACCAGAACATAGACGACAGGGTGGACGGGCACACCGTCCTGTAGTGACCTTCGGGGACACACTGGATGTCCAGTCACTGCACCATTCTCGCGAAGCGGAAAATGAGCGTCTCAACCGAGCGCCCATTTACGGCAGCGCCTGTCGTACGCTGGCTGCTTCTGATTGGCTGCACCGTTTCGAGCGGGTGCGACCGGTCCGAACCGATTGGACCAGCCCCACCGGGAGGTTACGATTACACCCGGATCGACTACGATCGCCCGCGCTTCCCGGCGGCAACCAACGTTGACGTCCCGCCGTTCAATGTCGCTGATGCCGCGCAGTTGCCGTTTGGCGTGTTCCCGCCGCCGGTCCAGGTTGACCTGCCCCTCTCGTTTTCCGGCGAGATCCATCACCCGAACGAAGAGGTCCAGGCGACGTTTGTGCGCGTGGATTTTTTCCCGCTGCAGAAGGCCGGCGCGAAGGAGCCGACTCGCGTCGGTGGCATGCGCGGATACGCCAAGGGGGAGGACGGGGACCTCACGTATCGCCTTGAAGGGCGCGTCCCCAAGTCCCCGGGGCGGTACTCCATCAAACTTGAAGTCCGCCACCTGATTACTGATCCCGACGTCCGGTCGCTCCCTGAGGAGCAGCGCATGACCACAACGCTGGTTGCGGAAGGGGAATTGACCGTCACGAAGTAATTCCCGGTACAACAAAAAACGTCCCGGCCGTGCTCAGCACGGCCGGGACATTTCGACAACAGATCGACTACTTCTTGAACGTCAGCCCCGGATCGCCCGGCGGGCCGCCGACCAGTTGAAAGTTAAACTGGCCATCCGCCGCGCTGCTGACGCGGCCGATCATGGCGCCGCCGGTGTCCGGCTCCAGGATCAGCAGGTCCTTCGCCAGGGTGTACTTCCCCTTGAGCGAGTTGTCCTGGCCGTTGCCGGCGTACTTCCAGGTGAACGCCCCCTCCTGATCGAGAGTCAGGGCGAACGTGGAACCATCCTCACGCGAGGCGTTCCAGTCGCCGACGAGTGCTTCGGTCGTCACCGGTTTGGCCACCGCGTGCTCTTCGGCAGTTGGAGGGGCGGGGGGAACCGCCGGGCCGTCCCCCGCGACGGGGGGCTGCGGCGGCAGCGTCGGATCGGAAGCAGGGGCCGGCGCCGGAGCAGGCACCGGTGAGTCCGGCGACAAACTCGTCAGGAGCTGCTTCGCCACCGTGTCGTTCGGCTGGAGCGCGACAACGCGTTTCAACTGTTCCACCGCGGCGTCGGTATAGCCGGTTGACAGATAGTGGTACGCCAGCAGGAACCTCGGGAACGCCTCGGTCTGATGTGCCCGGGCGTACGCCTCCAGGGCGCGGAGTTGCGCCGTGTACGTCGGGACGTCGGGATACAGTCCGCGGAGCGTCTCCCAGTCCCAGCCAGGGCCGCCGGCCAGCACCGAGTTGATCGTGGCGGCGGACTGCTGGTAGTCGCCCTGTGCGAAGAGGACCAGTGCGCGGAATTCGTGCAGCACGCCGTCATCCGGGATCTGCTGCAGGGCGCGATCGACGCCGCTCAATGCGGTGCGGTAGTCGCCGTTCCGGAAGGCTGCCCGGGCCGCGTCGAATTCCGCCATTGCGCCGGCCGTGGCCGGGTCGTCGACCGCCTCTTCGCTGATCGGCGTCGGAGCCGTCCCCTGGGCGACAACGATCGGCTGCGAGTAGTCGATCACCGTGCTGCCCAGGACCAGCGGACTGGTGCAGTACGGGTTGTAATAACCGTAATAGCCGGAGTTGTACCAGAGCGGCGAGTAGCCCCAGGAATTCCATCCCCATCCGCCATACCCCCAACCACCGTACCCGAGGCCCAGCCCGAATCCGTATCCACCCCACCCGGGTCCCCAACCCCAGCCACCCCACCACGGGTTGAAGCCCCACAGGCCGAGCCCCCAGAAGCCGCGGTGCCAATGATTGTGGCGATGTGAATGCCGTCCGTTCCAGCCGCCGCGATTCCGGCCGTCCCAGTCGCCGTGACCTTTGTCCCAATCGCCCCCACCGCGGCCGTCGCGCCAGCCATCCCCACCCCGGCCGTCGCGCCAGCCGTCCCCACCGCGGTCGGTGTTGACCAATCCGGAGTCGCCGCCGCGGCCCCCGCGATCGCGCTCGTGACGTGCGGTCTCCACCGGGTCGCGCACGTTGTGGGTGGTTCTTTCTTTCTGATCTTTGGCTTGAACGCCGTCGCTGCCGATGCGTCCGTCGCCGCCGTGTTTCGCGTCGCTGAGTCGATCCCCGCCGGATCGGTTGATGCCGTCCGACTTGCCGATGTGTCGCTGCCCCAGATCGAGGTTCTTGTTCCCCTGGCGGAAGGAGGAATCATTAACGCCACCGCTGCTGCCGGACTTGCCCCCGCGCGACGACCCGAAATCGCTCACGCGCGAGCCCTTGTCGCCCTGTGATCCGGACAGGCCTTGTCCGCCACTGTGCCCGGACGACTTGCCGATCGACCCGGAGGAATTGCCGCGAGAGGGGGAACGTAGACCGGAACTGCCCGCATTGCCGCCGTGCGACGAAACGCTCCCACCCGAGCGCGAGCCACCGCTCTGCGGAACACCGATTGATCCGCCGCCGGAACTGTTCCCGCGAAACATGCTGCCGCCCCCGGAGGATCCCTTGCCGCCGGAGAAGCCGCTGCTGTGTCCGCCGCCGGACATTCGGCCGCCACTGGAGAATCCCCCGCTGTGTCCGCCACCGGACGAACGTCCTCCGCCGGAAAAACTCCCGCCGCCGGAAAAGCCGCTGCTGCGACCACCACCACTGAACGAACCTCCGCCATGGCCGCCCCCGCCACGGCCGCCGCCTCCGAAGGAGCCTCCGCCCGAGTGACCGCCTCCGCCATGGCCGCCCCCGCCTCCACGACCGCCTCCGCCACCACCCCCTTTGCCGGCCCAGGCGCCCGCGGTCGCCATGACGGCGCACATCGTGATGACGCCCGTCGCTCGGATTAACTTCATCATGACTTGTGCTCCCCTCCGCATCGACTCGTGCGGATTCGCCCGCAGACTATGACGTGTCGCCGTTCGCGCGTGCGCGATCCGGCGCTGGATTCACCCCGCATTTGATTATACGAACCTGGGGGGGCGCTGACATGAGCAGATCGGAGTTCGACCCCCGAATTGTCCGAATTGTGCGGCAGGGTTGGTCGGGCAAACGGACTCATTGACTCCTTCCCGCAAGTGCCCGGGAGCGTGGACGTCGCGAGTTCCAGCACATCCGGCGCGGTCGCACTCAGCGGCGTTTCTGCTGCTTGCAGCACGATTTTGCGTATGCTACCGTCGCCCCGCGCGTCGACGCTCGTGAACGCAGGACGGATTTTCCGATCCGTCCGATTCCTTCTGTCGGACAACGGACACACACCCTCCGCACGCGAGCCGCGTGCTACGAAAGCGGCACTCATGTACAAGGTCACGCTCATCCCCGGCGACGGCACCGGCCCCGAGATCGTCGAAGCCACCCGCAAGAGCGTCGAC